>DATGVC010000020.1:0-7462 GCA_035300745.1 Gemmatimonadales bacterium
GCGCTGGGCGAGCCGTCAGTGGAAACGCGCCTGTTTTTCGAGGCGGTGGCGAGGCTGGCGCCGGCGCTCAGCACCGTGCGCGGGCTGGCGCGCCATCTGCGCGTGCGGGCCAGCACGTTGATGTCCCGCTTCCATCGCGCTGCGATTCCCTCTCCCAAGAGCTATCTCGCGGGCATGCGGTTGCTGCACGCCGCTTTCCTCTTTCAGAACCCCGGCCTGTCGGTCTCGGATGTGGCGTATCGCATGGACTACTCATCGCCGCAGAGTTTCGGCCGTCATCTGCGCGCGGTTCTCGGCGTCACCGCCGGAGAATTTCGCCGCCGCTTTCCTTTCGACGTGGCGCTGGCGCGCTACATCGATCTGCTCATCACCCCGTACCGGGAGGCCCTGCGTGCGCTTCACCCCTTCAACGCGGGGTCGTGGGACCAAGGCCCGAGCGTCGTAGCGGTCTCCCGGGCGGGGTGAGTCTGGCTAGTCGGCTGCGGGCCGGATCTGATGGTCTGTCGTGATTTGATCGCGCCGCAGCACCGAGAACCTGGCAATCCCGCCGCGCAGTCGCTCGGCTAGCTGCGCGAGCTGCTGAGATGTTGCCGTCAATTCGCCCATAGACGTGATCTGAGCCTCGGTGGCAGCAGCTGTATTGTTGGCGTTTTCGGATGACGCTGTCGAGATACTGGCGACTTGCTGTAGCGATTGTGCCAACTCGGCCAAGCGCTGCGCCTGGCTGCGCGAGACCTCTGTGGTCGCATTGACCAGTTCCCCCATCAACTGCACCCCCTGATGCAGCTCCTGGAGTGCGCCGTCAGCTTCCGCCGCGACCGCGCCGATGTCGCGCACCTTCGTTTCTCCCGACTGCATCGCTCTCGCCGCTGCCTCGATCCCCGTGCGCAGCTCGCTCACCAACTCCGCGACTTCGCGCGCCGACTTGCCGGCTTCCGCGGCGAGCGTGCGCACCTCGTCCGCGACGACGGCAAAGCCTTCCCCATGCTCCTCGGCGCGCGCCGCCTCGATCGCGGCGTTGAGGGCCAGCAGGTGCGTCTGCCGCGCGATCCGGGCGATTGTCTGCGCAAAGACACCGATCCGTTCCGACATCCCCGAGAGCCCGGCGACCGTCGACGCCGTCGCACGCACTTCCTCTCCAACCGCGCGCAGGGTGGCGCTCGCGCGCGCGACGCGCTCACGTCCCCGCTCTGCCGTGCTGACGAGCCGCGACGCATCGACCTGCATCAGCTCTGCCCGCACCCGCAGCGATTCCGCCTGATCGGCGGCCTTGGCACTTTCCCCGCGCGCGCCGTCGGCCAGGCCGCGCTGATGGCCGAGGTCGCCCGCCAGGCGCTGTGACGTTTGGGTCAGCGATTCCGTGGTCGCGTGCAGCTCCTCCGCGGCCGCTGCCAGTTCTTCGGCGAATGCAGCGACTTCGTCGGCTTCGCGCTGTACCGACGAGATGGTGGTGCCGATCTCTTCAAGCATGCGGTTGAAGCTCTTCTCGAGGAATCCGAGCTCGTCGGCTTCCGCAGCGGCCGCGCGAACCGCGAGGTACCCCTGCTCCGCTTCGCCCATCACGCTGCGCGCGCGCCGAATGCGCTGGATGAGCGTCGCGGGAATCCGCTTGAGCGCCATCGCGACGACGATGAACACGCCCGTTTCGAGATACGCCATCGCGTCGAGACCGGAGCCGCCGGGATACACCTGGCCGTGCGCCCAGCTCGCGAGCAGGTAGGCGATCGACGCCACGAGGACGAGAAAGTCGCCGACGGCCTGGCCCTGATCGAACGCGTAGGGCAGAACGGCGATGAACAGCGCCGCGACCACACCGCCGTGACCGAACCAGAGGACGAGCACGTTGACCAGCAGAACATCGAGCAACGGCAGCATATAGATGAACCACCAGCGGTACCATCCGCGCTCGTTGATCAACCCGACGACGGCGTTGATCACGGCGGCGCCGCCGGCAAACAACACGATCGTGCCCAGGCGCGTGGTGCTGATGCCGCCCAGCCTCCCGAGCACGCCGAGGACGAACAGCGCCCCTGCGATTGCCCAACGGCGGCGGTGACTGCGCTCGAATGTCTCGAGATCCTTGAACCGCTGCTCCAGCGCGGTGGCGTCGTCGGTCCAGCCACGCGCGCGGGCTGCGAAGGACAGGCGAGTAGGCTCGGTCACCTGGGAAGTCCCAAGCCAAGGTCCGACGCGGTCAGAAAGGCTTCGACAAGATACCCTTCGCGCTCGATCGCCTCTCGGCCGCCTTCCTCGCGATCCATCACGGCCATCACGCCAAGCACGAGGCCGCCTTCGCTCTCCACGGCGCTGATCGCTTCGCGGGCCGAGCGTCCCGTCGTGAGCACGTCCTCGACGATGACGACGGGGAAGCCGGACGAGAAGCAGCCTTCGATGCGCTGACCGGTCCCGTGGTCCTTCGGCTGTTTACGCACGGTAAAGGCGTCGAGGAGTTGTCCGCGGCGGCGCGCCGTCAACGCGAGTGCATACGCGATGGGATCGGCGCCAACCGTGAGACCGCCGACGGCGCGGGGACTCCACCCCCGCACGGCCATGCGGTCGAGTCCGAGCCCGCCGACGACGGCGAGGCCGTCGCCGGACATCGTGGTGAGGCGGGCATCGATATAGAAGGAGGACCGGCGGCCGGACGCGAGCTCAAAATCGCCGCGCTTCACGGAGCGCGCGAGGAGGAGGTCCCTGAGCGTATTTCTGAGGTAGTAGTAGTCGCTACTACTATTCACTATTGCGCTTGCCGACAATGTTTTTGAGCGCCCCGAGCAACCCGCCCGACCGGGACGCGTCCTTGGTCTGCGCGAGTGCCGTCTCGAGGTCGTCAGCAAATGCGCTGACCGTCGGCTGGCGGTCATCGGGCTGCCGGGACAAGCCCTTCATGACCGCTGCCTCGAGTGCGGCGGGGAACTTGCGGTCGCCGGCTTCCGACAGCGGCTTCGGCTTCCCACTCAAGAGCTGCTGGAACAACTCGCGCGGGCTGCGCCCGTCGTGCGGATGGCGTCCGGTCAACATGTAGTACGTGATCTTGGCGAGGCTGTAGATGTCGGCGCGGCCGTCCACCAGCTCACCGGACAATGCTTCCGGCGCGACGTACTGCAGTGTCCCGACAAAAAAACCGGTTCGTGTCAGCCGCTCTTCGGTCGGCTGCTCGGCGTCGCGCGCGATTCCGAAATCGAGCAGCTTCACGCGCCGCCCGCGCGGGTCGTACATGATGTTCTCGGGTTTTAGATCGCGATGGATGATGCCGGCCGCGTGCGCCGCCGCCAGCGCGTCGGCGAGCTGGCGCACCAACGCGACGACGTCCGCGGGAGCGAGCGGGCCATCCCGGTGTAGGAAGTCGGCGAGCGGCTCCCCGGTGGCCCACTCGAGGGCGAGGTAGTAGAGGCCGTCGGATTCGCCGAAGTCGTACGTGCGGACCACAGCTGGATGCACGACGCGGGACCCATATCCCGCTTCCCGCAGGAATCGTTTGACCACGATGGGGTCGCCCCTGAGACGCTCGCGCAATACCTTGAACGCACAGGCGCCGCGCTCGGGATGGTCGGCGCGGTAAACCTCCGCCGTCCCTCCTTCGCCGACGCGCTCGAGGAGACGGTAGCCGGCGATCGACCTGCCGGCCAGGTTTTCGAGAGCCATGAGAGTTGTGCGCGAAACTAACGTCTCGATTTGAGGCTCGGCAAGTGATACGACGTGGTGCGCCGCTGGTAATGGCCGTTCTCTCCGCGAGCTGCGGATCGGGGCAGCGCGTGGGGAGTCCCGAGGCCGCGCCCCGCCGGGGGAACGCATCGCCGCGCCTGTTTGACGCGTCGTCGGTCTACCGATCGATGGGTGCACTCGTCGGCGGCGGCGCGTTGCCGTTCATCGCCTCGGTGCGCTATCTCGCCGGCCCGACGCCCGACTCGACCCTCGCGTTGTTCTCAGTCTCACTCACGAATCAGACGCTCACGTTCCAACGTCGCGGTGCGGAGTTCGTCGCCGAGTATCACGTCGAGGCGTCCTTCCGGGCCGATAGCACCAGTCTCGCGCCGGTGCGCCAGGTCGGCAGCGACGAGCTAGTGCGCGTGCGCAACTTCCAGGAGACGCTGCGCACCGACGAGAGCGTCATCTTCCAGCAATTCGTCATGTTGCCGCCAGGTGTCTACTACATCATGGCGATGGTGCGCGATCGCAATGGGCCGGCGTTCGCGCGCGCCGAGCGAGCCGATACCGCCCCGCGGTTCGCTCCGCGGGGGATGGCGAAACCGATCGCGGTTTACACCGCGGAAGGGCGGCCCGAGCGCAACGCTCTTCCGAAGCTGGTCGTCAACCCGCGCGCCACCCTGCCGTACGGCCCCGATTCGATGCGCTTTTATGTGGAGCGCTACGGGGCGCCACCGGGCGGAGGACTGATCGTGGCGCGCGTCGTCGACGGCGCCAATCACGAGGTGTGGCGCGACTCGGTGCAACTGACGGGCGGCCGCGATGTATCATCGGCGACGATCGTCGTCGTGCCCGCGAAACTTCCGGTGGGCCAGGCCGAGCTTCAGGCCATGCCGTCGGGAGGCGGGGACACGACCCGTACTCGCTTCCTGGTGAGCTTTTCGAACCAGTGGGTGATCACGAACTTCGATGAGATGATGAGCCTGCTCCGCTATTTCCCGCGCCAGGATTGGGTGGACTCGCTGCGCCGCGCGGCGGCGGACCGCCGCCCTGACGCCTGGCGCGAGTTCTGGAAGGCCACCGATCCCGTGCCGATGACTCCCGAGAACGAAGCCATCGACGATTATTTCCGGCGGGTGCAGCAGGCAAACATCCGGTTCCAGGACGAAGGCGGGCCGGGCTGGCTCACCGAGCGCGGTGAGGTGTTCATCTCTCTCGGCGAGCCCGATGAAATGCTCGATTTGTCGAACGGCATCGATCGCAACGGCGGGCGAGTGCTGCGCTGGACATACGCGTCGGAGCGGCTCGTCCTGTATTTCCAGGATCAGACCGGCTTCAGCCGCTATCGGCTGACGCCGGCGTCACGCGCGGAGTATCAGCGTGTGCTGATGCGAGTCAGGCAAGCCGGAAGGTGAGACGCTACAGCGCCCTCTGGATCGCAGCGCTCACCGGCGACCTGCTGCTGGCCTCTTCGAGCCGGGCGCAGACCGCCGTGCCACCCGATCACACCGCCACCTACCGCGCCGATTCGCTGCGCCTGTCGGGGCGTCCTTGGCATGCCGCCGAGACCTTGCTGGCAGCGGCACGGCGCGACCCCAATCCCAACGCATTTCTGATCGTCGAAGGCGCTAAAGCAGAAGTCCACACACGGCGGTACGAGCACGCGCGCACGTTGCTTGTGGGCCAGCCGTGGCTGCTCGATTACCTCGACGGCGAGGCGCTGGCCGTCCTGGCGCAGGCCGAGTTCGGCGTCAGCCGGTACGCCGAGGCGGCGGCGCATTTCCAGATGGCGCGCGCGCGCGCGCGCGCCGCCCGCGGGCCGCTGTTGGCAGTCCGCGCGGGGATCGCCTTCGATGCGGCGGGGCAGGCGGACAGCGCGTCGGCCGCCTTCGCCGCGGCCCGCGCGGGCGGAAAGTTGGCGAGCATCGACACGTGGTTGCGGGTGCGCCAGGCGCGCGTCACGCGCGATACCGCATCCGCCAGCCAGCTCCTCGCCGTCCTGCCGGCACCGGCCGCACGCGACGCGCCGCTCGCGCGGGCGCGCTCGTTGCTGCTTGCCGGCGATACCACGCGCGCGATCGCGGCATTTCTGACGGCAGGGAAGGGCGGGGCGCTCGACGCTACGCGGCTCGCTCTCGCCACGGGCGATTCGGCTCGCGCTCGCGGGTTGCTCTATGGGTTGCTGGCGCGAGACCCCCTCAGCGATGACGCCGCTGCCGCCGTGAGTATGGCCCTCGGCCCGTTGCCGCCGCACGCCGCCGACGAGCATGTCGCGATGGCGCGCGCGTTGAATCGGCGCACGTCGGTGCGCGATGCGCGGATCCACTTGGAGCGGGCGCTGCGCGCCGGGGACTCGAGTGCGGCCACGCTGCTGCTGTATGCCGAGCTGCTGGTGGCGTCCGGGCGTCTGCGGGACGCGGTGCGTGCCTACGGCGTCGCGGCGCGCGACTCCGCCGCGCGCCTGCTGGGGATCTACCGCCGCGCGCGCGTGCTGGTGCGGCTCGGCGATTCGACGGCGCTCAGCGCGCTCTCCGGATTCGCGGAGCGTTACCCGACCGACAGCGCAGCGCCGGGAGCGCTGTACATCCTGGGCGACCTGCACGACAGCCGGGACGAGTGGGTTGGGGCCGGCCGCTGGTACGGCGAGTTGATCAAACGGTATCCTGCCGACCCGCGCGCATCGCTCGCTCGGTTCCGGCTCGCGGCACATGCGGAAGGCACCGGCAACCCGGACAACGCCGCATCGCTGTACCAATTGGAAATCGACGCGGCGGGCCCGCAGCACACCGCCGCGCGATTCTGGCTGGGCAGGATGGCAGCGTTGCGCGGTGACTCGGGGCGGGCGCGCAGCATCTGGCTCGCCCTCGCGCACGAGGACTCGCTCGGCTACTACGGCGTGCGCGCCCGCCGCGAGACTGGTCTCCCTCCACTCGCGTTTACTGCACCTGCCGGACCGCCCACGCCAACCCCTGCCGCTGTCGAAACGGGTCTCGCGCGTATCGACACGCTGCTCCTCGCCGGGCTCGACAGCGAAGCGCAGGCCGAAGTCCGAGTCGTGCTGGCGCACCCGCCGCCCGATCTCGAGGCGCTCCTCGGGTGGAGCGAGGGACTGAGCGTGCGCGGCTACGGCTCGGCCGCCGTCCGGCTCGGCTGGCAGGCTGCGTTGCTCGCGCCGGGCGAGACTCGAGTCCTGCGCGCGATTTTCCCGTGGCCCAACCGCGCGGTGGTCGAAGCGGAGGCGCAGGAATTCGGCGTCGACGCGCTGCTCCTTGCGGCGCTGGTACGACAGGAGAGCGTGTTCGATGTCGAGGCGTTGTCGCCCGCAGGCGCGCGCGGGCTCGCTCAACTGCTGCCGAGCACCGCGTCCCTGATGGCGCGCGGACTGGACGTCGCGTTCTATCCGGACTGGATTACGGTGCCCGATCTCAACCTGCACCTCGGTGCCGCGCATCTCGCGGAACTGCTCAAGCGATTTGGCCGCGTGGACGCGGCGATCGCGGCATACAATGCCGGACCGCAACCGGTGCGTCGCTGGCTTGAGCACGCCGGCGCCGCGGATCCCGATCGGTTCATCGAGCTGATTCCCTATCCGGAAACCCGCGGCTATGTGCGCAGCGTGTTGCGCAATCGCGAGTTGTATCGGGCGTTGTACCAACCGTAGAAATCCCGCTTGACAGTTTTCCGGAGCGCGGGTCATTTCTACGCGGCCCGACACCACGGCCGGGCAGGCATCCACTGTTAGGGCGCCCCGTAACAGACTCTGCAGGAGGCGGATCGTGATCAAGGGAAAGGTGAAGTGGTTCAATGACGCCAA
>DATGVC010000021.1:0-8353 GCA_035300745.1 Gemmatimonadales bacterium
CTGATCCACAAAAACAACGCCGCCCGGCAGAAGTCGCGCCTGGCGGCCCTGGTCAAACGGTTGAAAGAAAAGGCGTCGTAGACTTACATCGCCGCGAGTTCCGCGCCACAGCTTTCGCAGTACCACTCCGTCGCCACGTTCATCGTTCCGCACTCTTTACACCTGAGCGTCTTTTCCACCGGCGCGTTTTCGTCGATGGGCGCGACCGGCGTCGCGTTCTGCGGGTCGTCCGGCTGATATTGCGCGCCGCTCGCGCGTCGGGGCGACGGCGCGTTCTTGTCTTCTTCACTCACCGATTTCAGAAACGCCAGCTCGTCGACCGGCGTCTTGCGCCGCTCTGGGGGCTTCTCGGCCGGTCTCGGCGGAGCACCGACGCGCGGGCCGGCGCCCGGCTTCGCTTTCACCAGCGAGTCCAACTCCTCGAGCCGAGTGATGTCGCGCTCGATGTCCATCATTTCATCGCGCACGGCGCCGAGGTCGGCCAGCGCGTCCTTGTGCACTTGCGCCCACTGCCCTTCGTCGTATTCGCCGACTTCGTGCCGCAGCTCGGTTTCGGCGAGGCGCTCGGCGGCCGCCTTTTCCTTTTTCTGCAGCTCGAGCAGGTTTTCCTTGCGCTGGGCGATCAACTGGCGAGCGGCGTCGGCATGCGCTCTCAATTCTTCCGTGACCGCCTTGAGTCGCGCCTCGTAATCGGCCTTCACGCGCGTGCGGACGTGCTCGGGCGCCGAGTCGGCGGTCGCGGTGATGCGCGCGAGCCACGCCTCGTACTGGCGGCGTTCTTCGAGCAGCCGCTGAATCACCGCGGCGCTTTTCGACGGTCCCTTAGCCATCCTTCTCCCGCTGCACTTGGGCGCGCAATGCTTCGAGTCTTTCGACGGCTTTGGCGGTGAGACGTTGCGACTGTCCCACCGCCCGCGCTGCGACGATGATGCGCGCGGCGTGTTCCAAGGTTTCCATGCGAATCCATGCCTCATCGAGCGTACTGCCCATCGTTACGGCGCCATGATTGGCGAGCAGCAGCGCATCGTACTTGTCGAGGTAGGGGACGACCTGGTCGCCCAGCTCCGGCGTGCCCGGCATTCCAAAGGGCACGAGTGGCACCGGTCCCACCACGAAGATAAGCTCCGGCAACAAATTGCCCGGAATCGCCTCTCCCGCAACGGCAAATCCCGTTGCCGTGGGCGGATGTGCGTGCACGACGGCGTGCACATCGGGCCGGTGACGCAGGATACGCAAGTGTAACTCCAACTCGCTGGTAGGCTTGCGGGGGCTACGCCGGCGTATTTTTCCGGAGAGATCGACTTCGACCATGTCGCTCGGAGTCAGCAGCGACTTGATGAATCCACTCGGGGTGACGAGCACCCGTTCCGAACTGAGTCGCACCGAGAGATTACCGTCGCGGCCGGCGATCAAGCCCTGCGCTGCGAGTTGCCGGCAGCACAGCGCCATGCGCCGGGCCACCGCACCTCTGTTCATCGTGTCTCGGTCTGATCCAGATCGTGAACGATCGCTCCGCCCACGATCGTCAGGACCGCGCGCCCCGTGAGGGCACGGCCGGAAAACGGGGTGTTGCGGCTCTTCGAATGGAACGCCGCCGGATCCACCGACCACTTCGCCGCGGTATCGAACACCGCGACATCAGCGACGGCGCCGGGAGCGAGTGTGCCGCCCGCCAGATGGAACACCCGCGCCGGCTCGGTGCTCATGCGGCGGATGAGCTCGGCCAGTGTGAAGACACCTCCCTCGACAAGCTCCGTGTTCGCGACCGCGAACGCGGTCTCGAGTCCCACGACGCCGAATGGCGCGTCGTCGAACGCCGCTTCCTTTTCGTCGTACGCGTGGGGCGCGTGGTCGGAGGCGATGCAGTCGATGACCCCGTCTTTGAGCGCCCCGCGCAGCGCCGCGACATCGGCCGCTTCGCGCAGCGGCGGATTCATCTTCGCATGCGTGTCGTACTCTTCGCAGGCGTAGTCGGTCAACGTGAGATGATGCGGCGTCACCTCGGCGGTCACGCGAATGCCGCGATCCTTCGCCTCCCGGATGATGGCGACCGACCCGCGCGCCGACATATGGCAGAGATGGACGTGGCCGCCGGTCAATTCCGCCAGCAGCACGTCGCGCGCGACCATGATCTCTTCGGCGGCGCTGGGAATGCCTTTCAAGCCGAGTCGTGTGGAGACGAGGCCTTCGTGCATGACGCCGCCGGCCGCGAGGGCCGGGTCCTCACAGTGATCGGCGACGGGAATGTTGAACGTGCGAGCATACTCGAGCGCGGTACGCATCAGGTGACTGGAGACGACGGGCCGGCCATCGTCCGAGACGGCGACGGCGCCGGCGCTCACCATCTCCCCGAACTCGGCGAGCCGCTCGCCTTTCTGGCCGATCGACACGGCGCCGATCGGATGCACGCGGGCCAGTCCGGCGCGGCCCGACTGTCGCACGATGAATCCGACGGCCGCCTGGTTGTCGGTGACCGGATCGGTGTTCGGCATCGCGCAGATCGCCGTGAATCCGCCGGCGGCAGCCGCACGCGCGCCGCTCGCCACCGTCTCTTCGTCCTCGTTGCCGGGTTCACGCAAATGCACGTGCAGGTCCACGAGGCCCGGAGTGACGACTTTGCCCTTCACGTTGCGCACGATGGCGCCATCGGGAGCCGCGAGGCCACGGCCGACGCTCGCGATCTTCCCGTCCTGGATCAGAACGTCCGCGGCCCCGTCCAGGTCGCGGCTGGGGTCGATGACCCGCCCGCCCTGCAGCAAGATCGACCGGGGGGGGGTGGGGGGGGTCACTCACTCCCTCGTTTCGCGGCGTCGGCGAGCTCGGCGCGGCCGCCCGCGAGCAGGTAGAGCACCGCCATGCGGACCGCCACGCCGTTCGTGACCTGATCGAGGATAACGCTGTGCGGCCCATCGGCGACACGCGAGTCGATCTCGACGCCGCGATTCATCGGGCCGGGGTGCATGATCGTGATCGCTTTCGGCGAACGCTCGAGGCGCTCCGGCGTCACGCCGAACACGCGGTAGTACTCCCGCAGGCTCGGGATGTATCCCTTCTCCATGCGCTCGAGCTGCAGGCGCAGCACGTTCAGCACGTCGGCCCACTCGATCGCCTCTTCGACGCGCCCGAAGACCTTCACGCCCAGCTCTTCGATGCCCCGCGGCATCAGCGTCCACGGTCCACACACCGCGACTTCGGCGCCGAGCTTGGTCAGTCCCCAGAGATTGGACCGGGCGACGCGCGAGTGCAGCACATCGCCCACCAGGCAGACTTTCAGTCCTTCGATCTTGCCGTGCTTGTCGCGGATCGTCAGCAGATCGAGCAGCGCCTGGGTGGGATGCTCGTGCTGCCCGTCGCCCGCGTTGATGACGTTGGAGTCGATCCGATTGCCGAGGAATTCGGCCGCGCCGGACGACGGATGGCGGATCACGACCATGTCGATCCGCATCGCTTCGAGGTTGCGCGCGGTGTCCACCAGCGTCTCCCCTTTGGAGACGGACGACCCGGTCGCCGCGACGTTGACCGTGTCCGCCGAGAGGCGCTTTTCGGCAAATTCGAACGACACGCGGGTCCGTGTCGACGCTTCAAAGAAGAGATTGACGATCGTCTTGCCGCGCAGCGCGGGTACCTTCTTGATGGGCCGCTCCGAGACCTCCTTGAACGGCTCGGCGGTGTCGAGGATGAGCCGGATCTGCTCGGGCGTCATGTGCTCGAGCCCGGTCAGATCTTTGCCGAGTGTCGCGGAGGGGGGGGTCATCGGATCACATCCACCTGATCGCGGCCGTCCAGCTCCTCGACCTGCACGTCCACGCGCTCGCCTGCCGCTGTCTTGACCGATTTGCCCACGATATCGGCCTGGATCGGCAGCTCGCGGCCACCGCGGTCTACCAGCACACAGAGCGAGATTCGCTTCGGGCGTCCGAAATCGGTCAGCTCGTCGAGCGCCGCCCGGACCGTTCGGCCGGTGTAGAGGACATCGTCCACGATCACGACGTGCCGGCCGCTCAAGTCGCCCGGGAGCCGCGTCTCGCCGATCACGGGTTTGGGGCCCACGGTCTGGAGATCGTCGCGGTAGAGGGTGATGTCGAGCGCGCCCCGGGGGATGGCCACGCCCTCGTCCTTCTCGATGAGTTTCGCGATGCGCTCGGCCAGCTCGACGCCGCGCCGCTGGATGCCGATCAGCAAAAGGTCCTCGGTACCTTGCGCCAGTTCGAGGACCTCGACCGCCATACGCTGCAACGCCCGCGACATGGCGCGGGCGTCGAGGAGAGTCGTGCGGTCTTCCGCTTTTGGGGGCCGAGGCATCTCGAAGCAGAAACTTACACCTATGCGTACACGGGGGTCAAAGGGGGCTTGCCACTCAGTACTTCCTGCACGTTCGCGACAGCAATGGCCGCCATCTTGCGCCGCGTCTCTTCCGTCGCGCTGCCGATGTGCGGCAGAAGTACAGTGCGTGGCGCCGCGAGCAGGCGAGGATGGATCGCCGGCTCGTCCGTGTAGACGTCGAGACCCGCGGCGCCGAGCTGCCCGCGTTCGAGCGCGACGGCGAGCGCCTCCTCCCGCACGAGATCACCGCGCGATGTGTTGATGAGAATCGCCCCGCGCTTCATGCGCGCCAGCGTCTCATCGTTGATGATCCCCTTGGTCTCCGGGCTCGAGGGCACATGCAGGCTCAGGATATCGCTCTCGGCGAGCAACTGGCTCGTGTCGACGCGCGTGGCGCCGGTTTCGCGCTCGAACTCGGGCTTGGGCGTCCGCGCCGCGTACAGCAAGCGGAGACCGAACGGCAGCGCGCGCCGCCCCACAGCCTGGCCGATCTTGCCGGCGCCGAGGAGGCCGAGGCTCCGACCACGTAGCTCGAGGCCGAGCAGCTGTTCAGGATGCCAGCCGGTCCACTGCCCGCTGCGCACCAGCGCCACGCCTTCGAGCAGCCGGCGCGTGGTCGCGAGGATCAGCGCCCAGGTGAGATCGGCGGTCGCCTCGGTGAGAACGCCGGGTGTGTTGGTGACGAGCACCTTGCGCATCTCGGCCGCGACGAGATCGACGTTGTTGTAGCCGACCGCGCAATTCGCGACAATGCGAAGGTTCGGGAGGTTCTTGAGCTGCGTCCCGCCCACCCAACGGGACAACAGGGGCACGATCGCGACCCAGTCACCCTGGGGCGTGGGTTGGCCGGCGGCGAGCCAGGTGACGTCGAGGTCTGTAAGCTGCGCGGGCTCGAGGAGGTTCTTGAGCTCTCCAGCGATGAGAACTCGGTGAGTCAATCTACCTTCAGTCCCTTGGGCCCCACGTATTCTGACTGCGGTCGAATGAGATGGTCCTCGGCGTGCTGTTCCATCACGTGCGCGCACCAACCGGCGACTCTGCCGCAGGCGAACGTAGCCACAAACGAACGGGGCTCGAGGCCGAGCGCCTGAAGGACCAGAGCCGTGAAGAACTCGACGTTCGTACGCAGGTTGCGCCCAGGCTTCACCTCGTCCAGCACCTTCAGGATCGTCTGCTCCGCCGCGCGCGCCAGATCGAACAGTTTTCGGTTCTCGAGCGCGGCCGAGCTCATCTGATCGGCAGCTTTGCTGAGCACCTCGGCTCGAGGGTCGCGCACCTTGTACACGCGGTGGCCAAAACCCATGATGCGCCGGCCGGCGGCGAGCTCCTTCCGCACCCAGGCCTCGGCGCGATCGGCGGACTTGATGTCCTTGAGCATTTCGAGCACGGGGCCGGGCGCGCCACCGTGCAGCGGACCTTTGAGGGCGCCGATCGCACCCGTCACGGCGCTCACCATGTCCGAGCGCGTGCTCGCGATCACGCGGGCGGCGAATGTGGAGGCGTTCATGCCGTGGTCGATCACGGTCACCCAGTACGTATCGATCGCACGGGCGGCGATCGGATCGGGCTCCTTGCCGTGAACCATATAGAGGAAGTTCGCGGCGAGCGGTAAATCGGCACGGGGCGCGATCGGCTCCTTGCCCGCGCTCAGCCGCGCGTGCGCGGCCACCACCGTCGGAAAGCGCGCAGTGAGCAGCTTCGCCGCTTGGATGTCGGCAGCAGGCGAGATATCGTCCGGACGATCGAGATCCAGCGACAACGTGGCGCACGCCATGCGCAGCGCATCGATCGGCGGCGCCTTCGCCGCCGCCCGGACGACATGCATCGTCTCCGCAGGGAGTGCACGCTTCGCGGCCATCTCACGGCGCAGCTGCGCGAGCTCATCGGCCGCCGGCAGCGCGCCGCGCCACAGCAGATGCGCCGCTTCCTCGAAGCTGACACGACCGGCCAGCTCCTTGAGCTGGTAGCCGCCGATGATCAGCTCGCCGGCCTGGCCGTCGACGTGGCTCAGCCGAGTCTGGGCGGCGACGACGCCGTCCAACCCACCTTTCTTCACCGTTGTGTCGATGAAACCGCCTTGACGAGCTGGTAGATGTACTCGGCGCCGTCGTAATAGTCCCGCACCCCGATCCGCTCATCGCGACCGTGCGCCCGAATGTCGTTGATGTCCACGAACACTCCCGACACGCCGTACACCGGAATTCCGGCGTTGCGCAGATACAGGCCATCGGTGGCGCCGGTCTCCATCACCGGGACGACGGGGATGTTCCACAGGCGTTTGGTGACGCGCTCGACCGGATCCATGATCTCCGGTTTGAGCGGCGAGGGTGGACTCGGGGTCGCGGCCGTTACGACGCTCAGTGTGACCGCGGTGTCGTCGACGACCCGGCTCAGGGTGCGTTGCACCTCCTCCGACGGCGTGCCGGGCAGCATACGGCAGTTGACTGTGGCGGTCGCGCTCTGAGGCAAGGCGTTCTCGGCGTGCCCGCCGGCGAGCTCGGTCGCGACGCAGGTCGTGCGCAGCTGTGCGTTGTACAACGGACTCACGCCGGACAGGCGTCGAATCGCGGCCGTATCAGGAGTCGGACCAGCCACTGCGGCCATGTCCGTCGCGAGCGCTCCCTGCTGCAGCTGCGACCAGCGGGCGAAGGACGCCCGCGTGATCTCGTTCAGCTGAGCCGGAAACTCGTGCGCGCTCAACCGGCCGAGGGCGGCCGCCAGGCGGTAGATCGCGTTGTCCTTGGTCGGCAGCGAGCTGTGGCCGCCGGCGTTGTGCACCTCGAGCTTGAAGGTGACGTACACCTTTTCGCTCGCCTGCACGGTGCGCATCAGTCGCTTGCCGTTCAAGATGACGGGGTCACCGGCGTCCATGTTGATCACGTACGCCGCGTCGATCAGATCACGATGATTGGCCAGCAGCCACTGCACGCCGTTGTAGTCGCTGCCGCCTTCCTCACCGGCCGTCAACGCGAGAATCAGGTCGCGGTTGGGGCGATAGCCTTCCTGCTTCAGCCGAGCCAGGGTGGCGACGAGAATAGCGGCGCCGTCCTTGACGTCCAGCGTGCCGCGGCCGTAGAAAAAGCCGTCGCGTTCCAGGAGCGTGAAGGGATCGACCGACCAGTCTTCCCTCTTCGCTTCAACGACGTCGATATGCGCGAGCAGGAGAACCGGTTTTAGCGATCCCGTCCCGCGAAAGCGCGCGACCAGATTGAAGTTCTTTGATCCCTCCGGTCCGATGACCTGCACGTCGGTAGCCGGGAAGCCCGCGTCGAGGAGCCGCTTCGCCATCGCAGTGGACGCAATCGTGGTACTGCCGCTCGAGCCGGTCGTGTTGATGTTGATCAGCTGCTCGAAAATGTCGCGCGCTCGCTGATCGTTCGCTGACAGGGTCCGTTGAGTTTGGGCGCGCAACGGGACCGTCGCCGTGATAAGGACTGCGAGCAGGACAGCAGGCTTCATGTGATTCTCCCCGGTGCGCGATTGCGCCACGCTGTCTTCAGCGCTTCGCGCACGGCGGCTTTCGTGGCCGTGCGCAGCAGGACATGTGTGCTGCCCTTCCTTCCCCAGCCGCCCGGCACCGGCGTAAAAGTCTTCGGCTCAGTCCGAACGAACAACTCCTGCTGCTCCGCCGTCAACGCCACCATGCCGAATCCTGTCCGCGGATAGCTGAGGGTCGCGAAGACCTTGCCGCCGACGCGGAAGTCCGGATGACCCATATGGGCCGCTTCGACCGCCTCGGGCAGGCCGAGTGCCATGCGCCGGAATTCGGTTGCCGTCATCGGGTGACCATCAGAAAGAGAGACTGAGAAGGTAAGCTCAACTCGGTGTTGGCGCCTGCTTAACGCGCGCGGCTGCTCCGCAGCTCCACCTCGGATACGATGAACCCGAACGCCGGCCATCCGCCCGACGCCACGGAGCGCGCGAACCAGCTCCGTGCTTTGGTCGTATCACCGTGGACCAGATACCAGTTGCCGATTCCATAGCTCAGCGTCGCCACCTGAATGTCGCTCGTATCGGCGGGTGTGAAAAC
>DATGVC010000022.1:0-9876 GCA_035300745.1 Gemmatimonadales bacterium
CGGCGAAGGCCGGGCATGAGGTGCCGTACTATCCCTCGTTCTACCCGCAGGAAATCCGCATCGAGCCGCTCGATCCCGGAGCGGCGGCCCGAGAATTCAGCAATGCCAAGGATCCGCTGCACGCCTATCTCGGCGCCATCCCGCAGTTTTCGGGAGAGATGCCGTCGTACCTCAAGTCAGTCGTTTCACTGCGCTCATTCATCACCGTGAGCGTCAATCCACAGCGCGCGCAGGGGCGTGAAGCGCGCTGTAGCGCGATCGAAAATGCCGCGATTGCTCTGGTGTCGCATCCGGACGTGATTCCGCACCGCTACCCGATCACGCCGTATCATGCGGACTACATCGGTCATGCGGATCGCGGCGCAGACACGAAGCCCTCCGTGTTGGCTGCCGCAGACGTGGGCGCCCCGGTGACCGTGCGCGCGCAAGACGCCGGCAGCGAGGACATGGTGCTTCACCGGCTTGCGCTTCATCCGACAGACTGGGACATCCGCTTCGACGAGGTTGCCGTCAACGAGGTGCTGCGCGCCGCCAACGTCGGCTTTAATGCCTGGCCAGCACCGCCCTGGGTCAAGGAGGGCTGGTTCCAAGCCTATCACCTGCTGCAGTCCGCCGTCAGCGGCGCGGCCGAGCGTAAACATGCCGACGAACTCTATGGGCGGCTAGTCGAAGCGGATCACAGAGACCCGGCCGAGCGGCTCAACATCGCACGCGACCTGATAACGGAGCTGACCCGCGGTTGCGACCGCGCGGTGATTGGCTATCGGCTCCGGCGCGAGTTCTATACCGACGACTTCTCCAACGGGATCGAGAATATAGCGGTCGACTCGCAGTTCGGATTCAACTCAGCCGTCGTCCTGCGCACGCTCAAGCTCAAGGATCTGCCGTGGAATGGCTGGCTCCGACTGGGCATCGACATCCGCGCAACCGCAGCCTGGAACCCGGTTGCCGGGTTCACCGACGCGCCCGGCCGGCTGGTGTGGGCGATCGTCGGCGACGATGCGTTTTTAGCCGTCCCCTACAACAGTCTGTGGGCCCCAAATCGCGCGGAGGTTCGGCCTACGGAGCAATCGACGCTGCAATCCATCCGTGTCCCCGGCGATGCCCTGGTGCCGGAGCCCGGCACCGGCCGGCTCGTTCCGATCGGCGTTGGCGGGAGCGCGATGACCAAAGTCGTCTACCGCGTGCTGGCATCGTCATTCCAGGACGGCAGCGAAATGGAGACCGCCGACCTGATCTACCCTTACGCCTTTGCGCACCGATGGGGTAGCTCACCGGCCGCCGCGACCTTCGATGCCGAGGTTTCCGCCGCGACCAGCCTGATGCGGGACCGCCTCAGGGGTGTCCGCGTCATTGGCGTGGAGGAATCGAAGCTCCCGATCGCTGATCTCGTCTTCACCTATCGCTCGCCAATCGTGGAGGTTTATGTCGACGCCATCCCGACCGACGAGCATGAGGATGCGCTGGTGGCGCCGCCGTGGAGCTCGGTGCCGTGGCACGTGCTGGCGCTGATGGAAGCCGCCGTCGAGCGCGAGATCGCGGCTTTCTCGCAAAGCGAGGCCAAGCGGCGCAATTTGCCGTGGCTCGACCTCGCGCGCGATCCTGCACAGCGCGACAAGCTGCGCGCGTTGATCAAGGAATTCGCCGCGGCCGGCTACCGACCTGCGGCGCTCGAAAGCCTGGTGAGCGCGCAAGCCGCGACCGCACGCTGGCAGGCGCTCGATCAATTCGTCGAAGCCAACAACCACTTGCTCGTGACCAATGGTCCCTACCGGCTCAGGAGCTTCTCGCCTGACGTCTACACATTCGACGTCATTCGCGAGTTCACCTATCCGGTTGGCCTTGGCACGTTCGACTTCTATGCCTATCCAGCCAAGGCGTTCGTGACGCGGGTCGAGCACATCGGCAATCGCATTCTGGTGACGGCCGACGCCGAGATCGCGCTCAAGCAGCAGCGCGATCGCCGCATCGTTCGCGTGTCGCTCAAGCGCGACACGCTGCGCGAGATGCTGCCGATCCGGCCGGTGGCACGGTACGTTCTCCTCGGCGAGAATGGCATGGTGGTCGCAGCCGGGGGCGCGAGCCGGGAAGACGACGGACGCTTTGCCGTGTCGCTGCCGCCGAATCTCCCGGCAGGCAATTACACAGTCTTCACGGCTATCTTTCTCGACGGCAACACGATCAATCCGACCATCGGCCGCATGGACTTTCGGAGCAACTGAGACAGTGGAGGGAAATCCGAGGCGCCGCAGTTCGCGTGAGAAGATCTGAGACGCCGCAGATCGCGTGAGGAAGAACGATGACGATCTTCATCATCCAATTGCTCAATTCATTCTTCTACGCGGCGGTTTTGTTTCTGATCGCCGCGGGCCTGAGCCTCATCTATGGCGTCATGCGCATCGTCAATCTCGCCCATGGGGCGCTCTATGCGCTCGGTGCCTACGTCTCCGCCTGGGTCGTCGGCGGGGCGGTCGGGCATGCGGCTAGCGGCACGCTCGGCCTTGCCGGCCTCCTGCTCCTGCTGCCCGTCGGCGCCGTCGCGATCGCGGTCGTGGGCGCGGTGATCGAACCCACGCTGCTGCGTCCGCTCTACCGACGGCCGGAGGAGTACCATCTGCTGATCACGTTCGGCCTGCTTATGATCCTCGAAGACGCCATGAAGTTCCTGTTCGGCGGTACGCCACTCACCGCCGGATCGATCATGGATCACATGGGCAGCATCCCGATCGGCCGGCTGCTCTATCCGACCTACAACCTGTTCGTCATCGCCATTGGGCTGATCGCCGCTCTCGGCCTGTGGTGGTTCATCTACCGTACCAAATTCGGCGTCATCCTGCGCGCCACTTCGCAGGATCGGCGCATGGCCGCAGCGCTCGGGATCAATGTCAGCCGTGTCTACGTGCAAGCCTTCGCCATCGGCTGCTTCATGGCAGGGTTGGGCGGCGCGGTCGTGGTGCCGGCGCAGGCCGCCGTGCTCGGCATGGGCATTGAGGCCCTAATCTTGGCGTTCGTTGTCGTGGTGATCGGTGGGCTCGGGAGCCTCGAAGGCGCACTGGTCGGTGCACTGATCGTCGGCCTCGTCCGCACCGCCGGCATCCAGTTCTTCCCTGAGATCGAGCTTGCCGTGCTCTACCTGATCGCGACCGCGGTCCTGCTCATTCGCCCGACCGGATTGTTTGGGAGGGCATGACGATGAGCCTCGCCGTCGCAAAAAAAGGCCCGATCACGAGCACTGGCCCGTCTGCTTGGCGGCCGGCTGTGGTTGCGATCGCAATACTCCTTGTGCTCGCCGTGCTGCCGAATTTGGTCGATCCCTACCAGACGGTGCTGCTCACCTACGGCCTGATCATGGCCATCGCGGCGCTCGGCTTCAATCTGCTGCTCGGCTATACCGGACTCTTGTCGTTCGGCCATTCTGCCTATTTCGGCGCCGGCGCCTATACGGTTGCGTTCATCGTACGCGACCTCGGCGCGCAATCCATGGAGCTCTGCATCGTCGGCGGGCTCCTGGGCACGCTGCTCATCTCGGCGCTGTTCGGGTTCGTCTGCGTACGGCACACGCGCATCTTCTTCAGCATCCTGACACTGGCATTGTCGCAGGTGTTGTGGAGCCTTGCCTTCAAGTTCTTCTGGGTGACCGGCGGCACCGACGGCATCCGCGTCGCCTCTGCCAAGCTCACGCTGCTCGGCGGTCTCGTCAACTTCGCCGGCCCCGGCTCGTTCCAACGCTTCGTTTTCGCCTACTATTATTATGTACTTGGACTGTTCGCGTTGGCGACGGTCATCATGTGGGTCGTCGTGCATTCGCCGTTCGGCAAAGCGCTGCAGGCAATTCGCGACAACGAGACGCGCGCGAGCTTCGTCGGCATATCAGTGCGGCGCTACCGCTGGATCGCCTTCGTCATATCGGGCGCGTTCACGGGCCTGGCCGGTGTCCTCTGGGTTCCGCTCAACGGACTGACCACGCCCGACATCCTTTATTGGCCGTTCTCCGGCGAGATCGTGTTCATGAGCGTGCTCGGCGGGTTTCGGACGTTCACCGGGCCGATCGTCGGCGCCGTGGTGTTCAACTATCTCAAGACCTATGCGGTCGCGAGCACGGAATATTGGCAGCTCCTGCTCGGTGTGGTGCTCGTGGTCCTGGTGTTAGCGCTGCCGTCGGGCATCGTGGGGACAGCCGCGCGCCTTGCCGCCAGGTTTACCAGGGGGACCTCATGAGCCTCCTCGAGACGGTCCATCTCAAGAAGTACTTCGGCGATACGCATGCTGTCGACGACGTCAATCTGACCATCGAGGAGGGCGAGTTCATTTCGCTGGTCGGCCCCAATGGTGCCGGCAAGACCTCGTTCTGCAACGTCGTGAGCGCATATTACAGCGCCGATTCCGGAAAAATCATCTTCCAGGGCGAGGACGTCAGCAACGCATCGGTGACCCAACGCGTCAAGGCAGGAATTGCGCGCAGCTTCCAGCTCGTGAATCTGTTCGACGACCTCACCGCCTTCGACAACGTCGCGCTGGCGATCTTTTCCCGCGAAGGCAAGACTCGCAACATTGCGGCGCTCGCCCGCCGCGACAGCGAGGTGACGCGGGAAGCCGACGCGGTGCTCAACCAATTCGGGCTCGCCGGCAAGCGCAACGAGCTTGCGCGCGGTCTTGCGCAAGGCGAGCGCAAGCTGCTCGACGTAGCGCTCGCCTATGCGCTGCGGCCCAAGCTACTATTCCTCGACGAGCCCACGAGCGGGGTGAGCACGCGCGACAAGGGCCAGATCATGGACACGATCGCCTCGGTCGTGCGCGGCGAGGGCATAACAGCCGTGGTCGTCGAGCACGACATGGACGTCGTGTTCAAATATTCCGATCGCATCGTCGTGATGCACCAGGGCGCGATTCTTGCCCAAGGCACCCCCGCCGAGATCAGGAAGAATGAGCAAGTCGCAATGATCCTGATCGGCTCTTCCGGTCCCGACGCCTTCTCACGAAAGGATTGATTGTGCTCGAGGTCAATGCGATCGACACCTACCGCGGTCCGGCCCACATCCTCAGCGGCGTGTCGCTGCGCGTCGACAAGGAGGAAATGGTGTGCCTCGTCGGGCGCAACGGAGCGGGCAAGACCACCGCGATCGAGAGCATCATGGGATTTCTCCCGGTCCGGGCCGGACGGATCCTGTTCCATGACGAGGACGTGACGAGGCTCCCGCCGCACGAGCGGGCGAAACGTGGCATCGGCTATTCGCCCGAGGATTGCGGGGTTTTTCCCGATTTGTCGGTGAGCGAGAACCTGATGATCAGTCGCTGGCTCGGCGATGAGGTCGCCAAGCGCCGTAACGGCGGTCAGCGGGTAGACCCCGAAGCCCAGGCGTTCAGCCTCTTTCCCGAAGTGCAGAACCTGCTCCAGCGTCAAGGCTTGCAGCTTAGCGGCGGTCAGCGCAAGATGGTGGCGATCGCGCGCGCCATGATGCTGTCGCCTTCGCTGTTGTTGCTCGACGAAGCCTTCGAAGGCCTGGCCCCGGTCGTGGTCAATCGCTTCACCGAGGCGGTCATGAAAATCAAGGCAATGGGCGTTTCCATCCTCATGGCGGAATCGAATCTGGGCGCGGCGACGCGCATCGGCGACCGGCTCTACGCCATCGACCGTGGCGAGATCATCTTCCACGGGTCGCCGAGGGAAGCGCTCGCCGACGAGAAAGTGATGAAGGCGTTGCGCGGCTAGCTGCGCGCAAGCCAGCACGACTGCGAAACGCCGTGTCCGAACGTTCCGGATTGCGCAATGACCAGACGCAGCCTCCTCATCGCCGCGATGACGTCCATCGTGATCACCGTGGCCCGCAGCGGCCACGAGCTGCCGGTCTATCCGTCTTATTATCCCCATGAGATCGAGATCACGACGGTGGCGTCCGAGCGAGCGGCGGACCTCCTGCACGACGGCAAGATGCATGCTTATGTTGGCGGTACGCCGCGATTTGCTGGTGCGATTCCCGAGACCATCACCGCTGTCGAATCGCGCGGCTCGTTCGTGATTGTTCGTGTCAATCCGGCATCGCCGCTGGCGAAGGACGAGGCGTCCATCTGTACGCTCACCCGGGCCGTAATCCGCGAGGTCGGCGGTAAGGCCGGTGAGCTGATCCTGCATCCCTATCCGGTCACGCCGTTTCACGGCGATTTTCTCAACCATGTCGATCTGGCTGCGGCCGCGAAGGCGCGTCTTCTCGGCAGCCCCACTGACGCAACCGGCGCCATCGTCGGTGAGTTGAAGGTGAGGACCGTAGGCGCGCTGGCAAGAAGCCTCGTTCGTGCCGAATGGCAGACCGGCGAATCCGACTGGGATGTCGCGATCAATGAGGTGAGCGCCGACGACCTCGTGGCCTCGGCGAGCGTGGCGCTAAACGGCTGGCTTGGTCCGCGCTGGGTCAGGACCGGCTGGTTTGCCGCCTATCGGCTGCTCGTGGATGCAATTGTCGATCCTACGCGGCTGCGTCGCATCGAATCCGATGTCGAGCGCCTGCGGGCCGGCGACTATGAGGGCTCGGTCGAGCGCATCAATCTGGAACGCGACCTCGTCGGCGCTCTCGTGGGCGGCTGCCGCAAGACCGTCGCTGGTTACACCGTCAAGCGGGAATATTTCAATTCCGAGTTCTCGGCTGGCATTGAGAACATCGCGTATGACGCCCACGAAGGCTTCAATTCGCCGATGTTCATCCGCACGGTGAAGCTCAAGGATTTTCCCTGGAATGGCTGGCTCGCGCTCGGGGTCGACGGGCGGGCGCAGGCAGCGTGGAACCCGATCGCAGGCTTTACCGATCCGTTCGGCCGCCTGATGTGGTTTGCGCTCGGAGACCCGGCAGCCGTGCCGTCGCCATATGACGAGAACTGGGTGTTCAACCGCATCTCGGATGTCGCGTCCAAGCCGCGTCGATGAATGCGTCGGAGCAAGTCCATGCCGCGAATTCCGCTCACACTGCGCCGATGCATGCTGCTGCCAATGGCGGGTGCGCTCGCGTCGAGCGTGGGCGTGCAAGCCGCGGAGCTGACGTTCGATCTCAAGATCGAGCACGGGCAGGTGGCGCAGAACATGCGCCTGATCCGCGTCAAAGAGCGCGACGTGGTCAAGCTGCGCTGGGGCACGGACCAGCCATTGACCCTGCATCTGCACGGCTATGACATCGAGCAGAAAGTCGAGGCCGGCGCGATCGCCGAAATGAAGTTCACGGCACGCGCGAGCGGACGCTTCCCCATCCACCTCCATGATGCGCGCGAGCGCGCAGGTAGCCCCTCCCATCATGAGCCACCGCTTGTCCTTATCGAGGTCTATCCGCAATAGCGCCGCCGTGTTGCGGACGCTTGCAGCAGCGGCGTGTGTCGCTCTCGGCACTGCGGCACCTGCTGCCGCCCACGGCTTCGGCCAGCGCTATGACCTGCCGCTGCCGCTTTCGCTCTATCTTTTCGGAGCCGCCGCCGCGGTCGCATTGTCATTCCTCGTCTTCGGGCTGTTCGTTCGTCATGCCCCCGCCACCCGTCGCGGCCTGCATGTCGATCTGCTCGCTACCGCGCCCGGCCGTCTGATCGCATGGCCAAGTGTTGTTCTGTTGCTCCGGCTCGTCGCGCTTGGCATATTCATTGTCACGGTGCTCGCCGGGTTCATCGGCGATCAGAACCCATACCGCAACATCGCGCCAACGCTCGTGTGGATCATCTTCTGGGTCGGCCTTACCTATGTTTCGGCCTTCGCTGGAGACCTGTGGCAGCTGATCAATCCGTGGCGGACGTTGTTCGAAGGGGCGGAGCGGCTCTATCGGCTAGCCGCCGGCACCGAACTGTCGCGACGGCTGCCGTACTGGCCGGCGCTCGGTGTCTGGCCGGCGGGCTTGCTGCTGCTCGCCTTTGCGTGGATCGAGCTTGTCTACCCAAGCCCCGCCGTGCCGGCCCACATCGCTGGTTTCGCCGCCGCGTATTCGATCCTCACCTTGATCGGAATGCTCGTGTTCGGTCGTGACATCTGGCTGCAGCACGGCGAGGTTTTCACCATCGTGTTCGGCACCTTCGCCCGTTTCGCGCCGACTCAGGCGAAGGTTCAGCCACAAGTGCGGCAGTTGTTGCTTCGGCCATTCGGGGCGGGGCTGCTCGACGACGAACCCGTCTCGACGTCCATGATGGCATTCGTGTTGCTCCTGCTCTCGACCGTGCTTTATGACGGGCTCATCGGCACCTCGACATGGTCGAACCTCGAAAGCTGGCTTCGCGCCACGCTCCCCGGCTTGCGCGCGCACGACTCGGTCGCGATCAAGACCGCCGGCCTCGTCGGGTTCTGGCTTTTGTTCCTCGGTGCCTATCTGGCGATCTGCGCGATCATGGCGGCGCTCGTAGCCCGCTCACCGCTGGAGCTCGCCCGCAGCTTCGCACTAACGCTCGTACCGATCGCCATCGGCTATCATGTGGCGCATTACCTGGTGTTCCTGCTGATCCAGGGCCAATACATCGTGCCGCTCCTGTCCGATCCGTTCGGCAAGGGCTGGAATCTCTTCGGCACGGCCGGCTACCGCGTGGATATCGCGATCATCGGCGCGCGTTTTGCCTGGTACGCGGCGGTCGCCGCTATTGTGACGGGTCATGTCACGGCGGTCTATCTCGCCCACACTAAGGCGATGCGAGTGATAGGGGCGCGCGGTGCCGCGCTGCGCTCGCAGGTTCCGCTGACCGCGCTCATGGTCGTCTACACGTTTGTTGGTCTGTCCATCACCGCGGAGCCCATCGTCGGGCAGCGCGAATCCGCCCTGCCATCCGCCGTGACGGAGGCGATCCATGTCCCCGCCGATGCGGTGTTGCCTGAGCCGGGAGACGGCCGGCTGCAGCCGGTCGGGCCGGAAACGTCCGCTGCAGCGAAATTGACCTACCGTGTGCTCGGCTCGGCTTTTCACGACGGCTCGCGCACGACCTTCGCCGATCTGCTCTATGCCTATATGTTCGCGTATCGGTGGGGCGTTCGCCGCGAGGGCGATGAGGTGCATTACGACCCTGTCGTCGACGCCGCAACCGCACCCCTGCGCCGGTCACTCGCTGGATTGCGGGTCGCGGGCACGGACACCGCCTCAAAGACGTTCCGCGTCGGCGACGTCAGCTTCGTTCGCGAGCTGTTGCTCGTCGACGTCTATGTGACGATCCCGTCTGAGAATTTGGACCGGGACGCTCTGGCGGCGCCGCCGTGGAGCACGTTGCCATGGCATCTGGTCGCGCTCATGGAGGAGGCGGTCAGCCGCGGCTGGGCGGCGTTCTCGCTAGGAGAGGCCGTGCGCCGCAATACCGAGTGGCTCGATCTTGTCCGCTCTGACGAACTCAAACGTAAGCTCGTGCCGTTGGTCGAGGCATTCGAGCGCGACGCATACCGCCCCGCCTCGTTGCGATCCTTGGTGACCACCGACGAGGCGCGCAAGCGATGGGCGTCGCTCGCGGCCTTCTACCGCGAGCACGGCCACTTCCTGATCACCAACGGACCGTATCGGCTGAAGAAATGGTCGGCCGACAATGTCACGCTCGAGGCTTTCCGGGATCTAACCTACCCGCTGGGCGTGGGATCATACGACGCCTACGCGATCCCGCGGCACGGCTATGTCACCAAGGTGGAATGGAACGGCGACCGCGTCACGCTCTCGGGCGAGATCGAGATCATCGACAGATTCCAGCGAAACTATCGCCTGGTGCGGACGCCGTTGCCGTTGATCGCACCCGTCGTGCGCGATCGCGCCGCACCGGAGTGTCGCTATGTGGTGATCGACGACAAGGATCGAGTCGTGCTCGCCGACGTCGCGCTGCTCGGCGACGACGCGACATTCCGGATCGATCTGGGCGGCCGGCTGCCGGCCGGCCAGTACACCATGCTCGCCG
>DATGVC010000023.1:0-7801 GCA_035300745.1 Gemmatimonadales bacterium
GCCTGCGCTTTGCTGACGTCATTGTCACAGATGGCTGCCACTTCGACGCCCGGGAGCCGCCGCAGCACCGGCAGATGCGCGACCTGCGCGATCGCGCCCGCGCCAAGCACGCCGACGCGAATGGGGTCGTTCACTTGCTCCCTGCTCCCCGCTCCCTGCCCCCTCGAAACCGGTACATGATGCCGGTCCGGAGACTGGCGGTTCTCAGCCCACTCGACAGCACCCCGCGTCCATCCACGGTAAAGCGCCACGCGGAAGACAGATTGAACTCGAACCCCATCGTGCCGTTCAATCCCGCCGTGATCACGTCGAGCGCATCCTCCACGAACGTTCCGTTGATCGCCGCGCCGCTCCCGTTGCGCACGTGAATGCTCACGCCTGCGCCGAGATACGCTGTGATACCGTGGCCCTGGGGAAAGACGAACTGGAAATCGACGTCGCCGATAATATCGCTGAGCGAGATGCGGCCGAGATTGATGCTATCGTGAGTGGATGGATTCACGATGCTATCGAGGCGCCGTTCGAACCGGGTGATCGCCTGCTGATCGAATCGCGAGTGGAAGTACGAGAGACCCAGCAGGAGCCGCACTTTCGGCGCGATGCGGCCATAGTCCACCCTGAGGCCACCGACCGTCGCTCCCACCAGGTCCGAGGCGCCCAGCGGCCCGACGTCGAGCTGGATGCCGGAGAAGCGGAGATTGTCGTAGGAGAACTGGTTGAGGACACCTTGGGCGGCGCACGGTCGGACGGTCGGACTGACTGACAGCAGTACCAACGCGACCACCGCGAACCACATCACTGTCCGACCGTCCGACAGTCCAACCGTCCGACTAGTATCGCCGTTCAATTTTCGTCCCCGGAAAGTACGTCGTCAGGATCGCTCGATAGTCCTGGCCCGCGCGTGCGCGACCGATCGCTCCCCACTGACACATCCCCACGGCATGTCCGGAGCCAGCGCCCGCGGCGACTAGGCGCGTGACTTCGCCATTGGTCCTGGTCACCGTCAGCTGAAACGCGGTGCTGGACAGCGTGCGATCCGTTTCCGGGCGCAGGACCGAACGCACGTCCGGCCCTGGAATCCGAATGTCTCCACGCTCGAACACGATTCGCAGCTCACCCACGCGACCCGACCGTGTCGTGCGGCTCACCGTCACGTCGGTGATACGCTGCAGACCGTCACCGGAGAGCGGCGTGACGGTGGGCAGCGTCCGCGACAATATAGTGCGCAGCTTCGAGCCGTCCCATTCTTCGCGCCAGCGAAACCGCGGTGCGATGTCGCAGTAGTAGTGGCCCCCCCCGTCGCCGCGGTCGTCGGACACCGGTCGCAAATAGGGACGCGAGCGAACGGTCGCAAATGCCTCCTCCAGTCCCGCGGTGCTGAATCCGCAGGCGGAATGGAAATAGGCGTCGATCACGTCACCGTCGTACGTCAGCACCTGACCGGCGGTTGCCCGGACGGCGTCCCAGACCTGATCGGTTTCCACAGCGACGCCGAGATAGACCTGGTCGCGCGTGTCGGCATACGCATCGAACCCGAATGCCTCCCACCGGCCCCGGTTCTTGATCGCGAAACTGCGAGAGACGACGGCTTGCGCGAGCACGGCAGCCACCTCATCGGGGCGGCGCGCACCGATTTCCGGCGCGACGACGCCCGCGATGTAGCCCTCGACGTTGATGCGATTCACCACTGTCAGCCCCCCCCCGGCGCGGCTCGACGTGATGTTGATGCGCCCGCGATAGCGCCGGCCGTTCGCCACGACGAACCGGTTCTCGGTGACGTTGACGACGGCGACGCCGCGTAGCGGCTCGGTTCTCGTGCTGTCGGGCTTCACCAGACGGAGACGCGAGGGATCAGCCGAATCAGGGAAGACGACCCACCGCACCCCGGCCGGGACGGATCCCACCGGCGTACCGCTCGCCGCTTCGCTCACGAACAGCTCGCCGCTCTCAGGCCCGCCGATCGACGCATTGCCAAGTCCCAGCGCGAGACCAATCCGCAGCTCCGGCTCGCCGGCCGCTCGGGGGGGGGGCTGCGGCGCGCCGCGCGGGCGTGGGCACGCGGCCGCGGCAAGCAGCGCGAGGCTAGCGAGCGACGGCTTCGCCCAGCGCTGCATCGAGCTCCTTGATGGTGAAATCGATATCGTCCTCCGAGTGCGCACTCGACATGAAGCCGGCCTCGAACGCTGAGGGCGCGAGAAACACACCGCGCGCGAGCGCGGCCTTGTGCCAGCGCGCGAACAGCGCGGTGTCGGTGCGCTTTGCATCGGTGTAGTTGCGAACCGGACCTTCTGTGAAATAGACCCCCCACATCGATCCCGCGTGTCCGAGCGTGACCGCCACGCCATGGCGCTGCGCGGCGCGCTGCAATCCAGTCGTGAGGCGTTTGGTCTTTCGCTCGAGCTCCTCATAGAAGCCGGCACGAGTCGTCTCTCGCAGCGTCGCGAGCCCCGCGGCCATCGCGACGGGATTGCCTGACAGGGTGCCTGCCTGGTAGACCGGGCCTTCGGGCGCGATGCGGCGCATGAGATCGGCTCGGCCACCGTATGCGCCGACCGGGAATCCGCCGCCGATGATCTTGCCGAGGGTCGTGAGGTCGGGCCGGATCCCCAGCAGCTGCTGCGCACCTCCAGCGCCAACGCGAAAGCCGGTCATCACTTCATCAAAGATCAACAAGGCGCCGTACCGGTCACAGAGTGATCGCAGCTCGCCATGAAACCCCGGCTCTGGGGGGATGAAGCCGGCGTTGCCGACGAATGGCTCGACGATGATCGCCGCGATGCGATCGGCATGCTCGCGGCACAGATCTGCGACGGCACGGGCGTCGTTGAACGGCGCCGTGAGGGTGAGATTCGCCAACGCCGCCGGGACACCCGGACTGTCGGGAAGTCCCAACGTCGCGACGCCAGATCCCGCCTTCACGAGAAAGCCGTCAGCGTGTCCGTGATAGCAGCCTTCGAACTTGATGATCACGTCTCGCCCGGTCGCCGCGCGCGCGAGCCGGACGGCCGCCATTGTCGCCTCCGTGCCGCTGTTCACGAACCGCATCATTTCGAGGCTCGGCATGCGGCGCCGGACTTCCTCCGCCAGCTCGACCTCGGCCTCGCACGGCGTGCCGTACGTCCAGCCCCGGGCGGCGGCGTTCTGGACAGCGTCGAGAACAGCGGGATGCGCGTGTCCGAGGATCAGCGCGCCCCAGGAGCAGACGTAATCCACGTACTCGCGCCCGTCGACATCCGCGAGACTCGATTGGTGCCCGTGCGCGACAAAAAAAGGCGTCCCGCCGACTGCCCGGAACGCCCGCACGGGTGAGTTTACGCCGCCGGGCAACACCCGTTTCGCCCGGTCGAAAAGCTCGCTCGATCCCGTCACGTCAGCGCGGCCGCCTGGAAATCGTAGTCCTCGCTCGCGGTGATCCGCGCCCGCACAAAGCCGCCCGGTTCTGCCCAGCCGCCGCGCTCCAGATACGTGACGCCATCCACGTCGTCAGCCTGCCACTGGACGCGTCCGACCTTGATTCCTGCTTCCTCTTCCAGCCGGTCCACGAGCACGTCGACGTCCCGCCCCACAAACCGGGACAATCGCTCACCGGAGATAGTCCGCTGCACTTCGACGATCTCCTCGAGCCGGTCGCGTTTCACCTCGTCAGGGACGTCGTCCTCGTATTGCATCGCCCGCGTTCCCTCCTGCGGCGAGTACGCAAATGCGCCCATGCGGTCGAATTGCGCTTCTTCGAGGAAGCCCAGCAACGCCTGGAAATCCTCGTCCGTCTCGCCCGGGAATCCGACGAGGCACGTCGTGCGGATCGCCAGATCGGGAATGGCGCCGCGCAGCCAGGCGAGCTTCTCGCGCAACGTCCGCACGCGCTCCGGGCGCCTCATGCGTTCCAGCATACGATCGGTCGCGTGCTGGATCGGCATGTCGATGTATGGCACGATCCTCGGGTTCCGCGCGATGAGGTCGACCAGGCGCTCGTTGATCCCGGCGGAGTAGACGTACAGGAGGCGGAACCACGGCACGGATGTCTCGCGCAGCAACGCGTCGAGCAAGTCGGGCAGCTTGGGACCACCCAGACCGAGATCGCGACCCCAGTGACCGAGATCCTGCGCCACGAGATTGATTTCTTTCGCCCCCTGCGCCTCGAGCTGCTGCGCCTCGCGAACGAGGCGCGCGAGCGGCTCGGAGCGATGCTTCCCGCGCATCAGCGGAATGGCGCAGAACGCGCACGTGTGGTCGCAGCCCTCGGAGATCTTGAGGTAGCGCACGTGCGGCTGATCGCCCAGGAACTGGCGTACCCCGGGGTGCTCGGCGACGGGATCTGCGAGCAGGCCCCGCTGAGCGAGCTCGGGGACGAGATGATGCAGGTCGGAGAACCCGAGGAAGAGATCGACCTCGGGTATCTCTTTTTTTAATTCGTTTTGGTATCGCTGGACGAGACAACCCACTGCGACAACAGCCTTCACCCCGCCGTCTTTCAGCTTCGCGGCAGCGAGCATCGCGTCGATGGATTCCTGCTTGGCCGCGTCGATGAAGCCGCAGGTGTTGACCAGGATGACGTCGGCCGCTTCGAGCTCGGGCGTGACGACCGCGCCGTGGCCGACCAGCTCGCCCACGAGCCGCTCCGAGTCCACCGTGGCTTTGTCGCAGCCGAGGGAGATGACGCCCAGCTTCATCCGCGGTAGTTCCCGAAGCGGAGCTCGATGCCGAAGTCCTGTGCGCGCAGGAACGCGATGACTTCCTGGAGCTCGTCCTTGGAGGGTGCCTGCACCCGGATTTCTTCGCCCTGAATCGAAGCCTGGGCTTTTTTGAATTTCTTGTCTTTGATTGCCTTCACGATCGCCTTTGCTTTTTCCTGCGGGATCCCCTGCGTGAGCTTGATCTCGCGCCGCACGGTGTCGTTGGCCGCCGGCGAGATCGCGCCGAGCTCCATGTTTTTCACCGGCACGCCGCGCTTGATCATTTTCGATTGCAGGACGTCGAACAATGCTTTCATCTTGAAGTCGTCGTCCGCGACCAGCGTCAGCGTCGCCTTGGCGCGATCGAAGCTCAGCGACGCCTTCGAGCCTTTGAAGTCGTAACGCTGGATGATTTCTTTCGTGGCTTGATTGACGGCGTTGTCGACCTCTTGGAGGTCGGCGCCGGTCGAGACGTCGAACGAAGCCTGGCTGGCCATAGGGCGGGTAATCTACCCGCCCCGACCCTAGGACAGGAAGCTTTCCAGCGCCCGCGCCCGGGAGACATGCCGCAGCCGCGCGAGGGCCTTTTCCTTGAGCTGCCGCACCCGCTCGCGCGTGATGCCGAGCTGCGACCCGATCTCCTCGAGCGTCATCGGCTCCTGCCCCTCGAGCCCGAAATAGAGCCGCAGGATGCGGGCTTCGCGCTCTTTCAACGTCGCCAGCACCGACTCGATCGATTCGGTGAGCGCGTGCTCGAAGATCTCGTCGTCGGGACCGGGATTCTGCGTGTCGGGCAGATAGTCGAGCAGCTTGTTGTCCTCGCCCGGTGTGAGCGGGGCGTCGAGCGACAGATGCGCCTGCGAGATCGACAGCGTCTTGGCGACTTCTTCCTCGGAGATGTCCATCCCTTCGGCGATCTCTTCGACCGTCGGCTCCCGCCCCAGCTCCTGGAGCAGCGACGCCGAGCGCTTGCCGATGCGATGCAGCGTCCCGGCGCGATTCAGCGGCACGCGCACGATGCGCGACTGTTCGGCGAGCGCCTGGAGAATCGCCTGGCGAATCCACCAGACGGCGTACGAGATGAACTTGATGCCTTTGGTCTCGTCGAACTTGTGGGCTGCGCGGATCAGGCCGAGGTTTCCCTCGTTGATCAGATCGGAGAGGGAGACGCCCTGATTCTGATATTTCTTGGCGACCGACACGACGAACCGCAGGTTCGAACGGACGAGCTTGTCGAGCGCCTCCGGATCCTGCTGCTTGATCCGCTGGGCGAGCGTGACCTCTTCCTCTCGCGTAATCAGCGGATACTGGCTGATTTCCCGCAGATACTGATCCAGAGAACCCTCGTCAAATGATGCGCGCTTCGCCGTATTCAATTGCATTGGGTGGCCACTCCTCTCAGAACGGAAGCTACCACGCTAATGAATCAGCGAACCGAGCCGGCTCCACCGAATGTCGGTCAGCCAGGGAAGCGCGTCGCGCGTCCCGCGGTCATAACTGAAATAGACGACGAGCGGGCGGCCCTTCACCGCGCTCGCCTCGACAAAGCCCCAATAGCGCGAATCCGCCGAATTGTCGCGATTGTCCCCCAACACGAAATACTTGTCCGCGGGGACACGCAGCGGACCCCACGTATCACGCGTGGGGTGGTAGCGACGGCGCTGTTCTTCCGTGCGCCGCACCAGATACTCGCGCTGCCAGTTGAAATCGGGATCGAAGCCGTCGTGCAGCGGATCGACGCGCTGCACGTACGGCTCCTCGAGCGTCCGGCCATTCACGTACAGCTGCCCCAGCCGCATCTCCACGATGTCACCCGGCACGCCGATCACGCGCTTCACGTAGCTCAGCGTCGGGTCCTTCGGATACGCGAACACGATCACGTCGCTGCGGCGCGGCGTGTTGAAGCCGGGCAGGCGCGCGTTGGTGCCGGGAATCTGCGCGCCGTACACCGCCTTGTTCACAAACAAAAAATCCCCCGCCAGGAGCGTGCGTTCCATGCTGCCGGAGGGGATTTGAAATGCTTCAAGAAGGAAAGTGCGAATAATGAGGAAGAGTACGAGCGCCATACCGAGCGATCGCATCCAACTGTCGAACCAGCGGCCTAGTACTGAACGGCCCCTCGTCGGGGGCAGCGGGAGCCGTGGCGTGTCAGCGCCGCTTCCGCCATTGGAGGCCCCCAAGTCATGCATGTGACTTATCTTAGCAATGCGGCCCGCACGGCGCAACGGTGACACCCCATCCTCGGGGCCCAGCCCATCGCCGAACTCTGACTCGGAATTCAGAAATAGCGTCCTCGTGACACACGCGGGCGGCGAGACAGGCTACCCGGCCCTCATGTTCGATGCGACACCATCTGACGGTCGTCTCCGGCAACGCGTCGAGTGCGTCACGTTCCAGCGCTGCGCCACCGGTTGCGAGGATGACGACCACTGATTCGTACGGCATGCCCAGAGGCTAGCCGTCCGTGCGTGAGCGCCGTCACCATTCCACCGCCGCGCGTTTCTCAATAACGCGGCAGGGCCGGATCTACCTCCTCGCGCCAACGCAGAATCCCGCCCGTCAGATTCGCCACGCGCGCGAATCCCGCGTCGGCGAGGTGTGAGGCGGCGGCTCGGCTGCGACTGCCGCCCTTACAGTACACGACAACTTCCCGCTCGCGATCGAGCGTGTCGACGGCGTCGGGGAGCGTCGCCAACGGCACCAGCCGCGCCCCCGGAATCCGCGCGATGTCCCACTCGAACTGCTCGCGCACGTCGATCAACTCGAGTTGCTCACCGCGCGCCAGCCGGCCCGCGAGCTCGCGCGGCGTGATCTCGACGAAACCGGCCAGGGCGCGCGGCTCGGCCTCCGCGGCGCGCACGCCGCAGAACTGTTCGTAGTCGATCAGCTCCGAAATCTCGCGCGTGCCGCAGGCCGGGCATGCCGGATCCTTGCGAACCCTGACCGTTCGGAACGCCATCCGCAGCGTGTCGACGAGCAGCAGCCGACCGACAAGCGGCTCGCCCACGCCGAGTATCAACTTGATGGCCTCGGTTGCCTGAATCGTTCCCACCAAACCGGGTAACACGCCCAGCACGCCGCCTTCGGCGCAACTCGGCACGAGTCCCGGCGGTGGAGGCTCCGCGAAG
>DATGVC010000024.1:0-11882 GCA_035300745.1 Gemmatimonadales bacterium
ACCCACGTGACTGCGACGATCGCGACTGCCAGGATTGCCAACGACGTTATCAGCTCCCCAATCGCCATGCTCCCCGCGGTCCAGCGGACCGGCGTGGCGATCGGCGACGTGAACGGCACAAGAGACAATGTCCTCGCAAACGCGGAGCTGGGATTGTTGGTCAGGCCAATGATTGAGATGTAGGAGATCATGAGCAGATATGTCACCGGTAACTGCGCTTGCCGCGCCTCCTGCTCGTTGCTCGACATCGCTCCCACGGCAGCAAACATCGCGGAGTAGAGCAGAAACCCGCCCAGGAAAAACGCGAGGAACACGAGCAACGTGGGAGTCGGGATATGGGGAAGTTGCAGATTCCGCGCGATGGAGGGATCTGCTCCCAAGGCTTTCGCGATCTGGATTCGCAATCTTATCACCAGCTGAAACGACGCGGCCCAGATGAGGAACTGAAAAAACGAAACCGAGCCCGCGCCCATGAGCTTGCCCATCATCAGCTGGAACGGACGCAGCGACGACACGAGCACCTCGACGATTCGTGTCGTCTTCTCCTCCAAGACCGACGTCATGACGTTTACGCCGTAAATGAGGATCGCCATGAACAGCAAGATGGCCATGACCCAGGCGACCGCGAACGACTGCCCCGCGCTTTCTGCGGTCGTCTGGCCCCGCGCGATCTTCTTTTGGTCCAATTGAATGCGGATCTGGGCCCAGTCTACCACCGCAGGATTTACACCCTTTCCCTCGAGTCTCGCTTTGACCACCACCCGGTTCAGGGTTCGCTGCAGGTCTTCGATCGTCTGCAGGCCGAGGCTGGAAGCCCGATACTCAGCTCGCCCGGTCTCCGTAAGATCGTTGTCGATGATGAGGAACCCATCCAGCTGCTTGTCGCTCACGAGCCGAGTGAGAGAATCCACGACCCCGAGGTGCGCGGCGACGGGCGTCGCGACGAAGCGCGTTGCCGAGAGCGCTTCCGCGACTGGCGCCCCCAAACCGCTGGTCGAGCTGTCCACGATGGCGATGTGACGCACGCCGCCACCTACCGTCTGCATGATCTGGAAGACGATCACTCCGATGGACAGCACGGGGCCGATAATCGCGGAGAACCAAAACCACTTGGTGCGAACGCGCTCCACAAACTCGCGCCGCACTACCGCCCAGACCTTATGCACCGGCGCGCATCCTCTCTGCGGCCTCAGGAATCACGGCCGCCGTGGCCGCTTCTGGGCCGACCAAATCGACAAAGATCTTATGTAACGAGGGGCTGGCAAGCTCAAAGCGTGACAGGCGCGCCCCTGAATTCACCAGCGCGCGCAGGATCTCCTGGGCATCCGCGCCATTCGCAAGCTCGAGCTCCGCTTCCTGTCCGAAATCCTGAATCCGCGCTACCAACCTCGGGTCGGCAAAGATCCGCCGGGCGTCTCCCTGGCTGCCGTCGAACGCCACAATCACGTGCTTCCCGCCATGCGTGCGCTTCACTTCAGCCAGCGTCCCGTCGATCAGCTTCTTGCCGCGCGCGATGATGCACAGCCGATCGCAGAGCTTCTCGGCGTGCTCCATGATGTGCGTCGAGAACAGCACGGTCTTGCCTCGCCGCCGGTACTCCAGAACCGTGTCGCGCAGGACCTGCGAATTGACCGGATCAAGACCGGAGAACGGCTCGTCGAGAATAACGAGCTCGGGATCGTGCAGAACTGTAGAAATGAACTGCGCCTTCTGCTGCATCCCCTTGGACAAGTCGGAAACCTTGCGCATCCGCCAGTCGCTCAGCCCCAGCTTCTCTAACCACTCCAATGCTTTTGCACGCGCGTCGCGTCGCGACACACCCTTCGCCTCCGCCAGAAAGATCAGCACATCGAGCACGCGCATCTTGGGGTATAGCCCGCGCTCCTCGGGCAAATACCCGATGCGCGCCGAATGCGTACGGCCGCCGCCGACTTGATCGAACAGCCGGATCGTGCCGGAGTCGGGCTCGTAGATGTCCATGATCATGCGCAGCGTCGTCGTCTTACCGGCACCGTTGGGACCAAGCAAACCGTAGATGATGCCGGAGGAAACGCTCAGGGAAAGCGCATCGACGGCGGTGTGTCCCGCGAAGCGCTTTGTAACGCGATCGACGACGACGGGTTCAGACATGGCCCCAAACTAAAGCGGAACGGAAAAGCGTGCTACGCCGGAACGCCGAACAACTCTCCCGCCTTCCGCACTGCGGTCACTAATGCGTCGATGTCGTCGACGTCATTATAGATGTAGAAGGACGCGCGCGCGGTGGCCGCGACGCCGAGGCGACGCATCAGCGGCTGTGTACAGTGGTGACCGGCGCGAATACAGACGCCGTCCTTGTCCAGGATCGTTGCCAGGTCGTGCGGGTGAATGTCGCCGTACGTGAATGGAACGACGCCGGCACGGTGGTCGCGCGGTCCATAGATGGTCACGCCCTCGATCTGCGAGAGCCGCTCGATCGTCAGGTGGGCGAGCTCCTGTTCGTGCGCGGATACCCTCTCCATTCCGAGCTGCTCGAGATAGGCGATGGCGGCGCCCAGCCCGACGGCAGCCTCCACGTTGGGGGTCCCGCCTTCGAACTTGTGGGGGATCTTGTTCCAGGTGGATCGATCGTCCCACACCCGCTCGATCATCTCGCCGCCCCCGTGATAGGGGGGCATCGCCTCGAGCAGCGCCGGCTTGGCAATCAACGCCCCGCTTCCCATGGGACCAAGCATCTTGTGGCCGGATAGCGCGTAGAAGTCGCAGTCGATCGTCTGCACGTCCACCCGGAGGTGCGGGCTGGACTGCGCCCCGTCCACCACCGTCACCGCGCCCGCCGCGTGCGCCAGTTTGCTGAGCTGTGCCGCAGGATTCACGGTCCCGAGCGAATTCGAGACATACGGAAAGGCAACGAGCTTGGGCTTTGCCTCCAGGGCCCGCCCGAAATCGGATAAGTCGATCCGTCCGTCGTCCGTGATCTCGACCATCCGCAGCGTGGCGCCCTTTTCCTGACACAGGATCTGCCATGGCACGATGTTGGAGTGGTGGTCCATCGCGGTCACGACGACCGTGTCGCCTCGCTGGACGTTGGCTCGACCCCACGAGCCAGCCACCAGGTTGATCGACTCGGTCGTACCGCGGGTGAACACCACGCCTTCCCGAGCCCACGCATTGACGAAGCGGGCGACCGCGGTCCTGGCAGCCTCGTACGCTTCGGTCGCTTCCACGGCGAGCGCGTAGGCGCCGCGGTGCACATTCGCGTTGTGGACGTTGTAGTAGTGGACGATGGCGTCGATCACCCGCCTCGGCTTCTGACTGGTCGCCGCGTTGTCGAGGTACACCAGGCGCTGGCCGTTCTCTTTCTGCGCGAGGATCGGGAAGTCGGGGCGAATGCGACGGGTGTCGAGCATCAGAAGTCCTTGGCCGACTCGGTGGTCACAGGCTCGACGCTGTTCTGCAACGCCGCGTGCAGCGCGTGCCACGCGAGATTCGCGCACTTGATGCGGCTGGGAAATGCCCGGACGCCTGAAAACGCCGCCAGCTTGCCCGGCGCGTTCTCACCACCCGCGAGCATGTCGCGAAATGCCTGAAACATCGTTTCGGCGGCCGCAGTCGATTTTCCCTTGACGGCATCCGTCATCAGCGACGCCGACGCCTTGGAGATCGCGCAGCCGGAGCCCTGCGGCATCTGAAAGCCGATATCGCTGATCGTCTCGCCGTCGAGCTGCACGTACAGTTGGATGCGGTCGCCGCACAGCGGGTTGTTGCCCTCGGCTCTGCGGCTCGCCGACTCCAGGCGCTTGAAGTTCCGCGGATTGCGGTTGTGATCGAGAATGACTTGCTGATACAACTCGCCAAGGTCGGGGGGGCTCACGGCTCTGCCAGGCGTCCCCGCACTATTGCGTCGAGCTGCGCGCGCAACGGCGCGACGTCCATGCGGCCCAGGATCTCAGCAGCGAACCCGTAGGTCAGCAGTCGCCGGGCGTCGTGCTCACCCACGCCGCGGCTCTGCAGGTAGAACAACGCGCGCGGATCGAGCGGTCCCACCGTCGAGCCGTGCGTGCACTTCACGTCGTCGGCGTAGATCTCGAGCTGCGGCTGGCTGTCGGCGTGCGCGTCGGTCGACAGCAGGAGGTTGTTGTTGGTCTGTTTCGAATCGGTCTTCTGCGCACCGGGCCGGACGATGATGCGGCCGGTGAATACACCGCGTGAATGCCCGTCGAGCACGCCGTTGAAGTACTCGTGGCTCTCGCAGTGGTCCGCGGCGTGGTCGATCGTGGTGTGATGATCGGCGTGCTGCTCGGCGGCGAGCAGGTACAGGCCGTTCAGGATCAGCGTGCCACCTGGACCCGCCATCACCGCGCCGATATCGTGCCGCGCCAGCGCCGCACCGAACGCCACGGTATGAAGATTGACCGTGCTATCACGGCCCTGGTGCGTCTGGGTTGCCGCAACGTGATAGGCCCGCCCGCTGTCGCGTTGTACGCGATGATAATCGACCCTGGCCGCCTCTCCTACCACGACTTCGGTGACGCTGTTTGTCCAATACGGACCCTCGCTCAGCGACGCGTACGTCTCGACGATGCTCGCGCGAGCTTCACGCTCGAGCACGACGAGATTGCGAGGATGGCTCACCACAGGCTTCCCGCCCGTCGACAGGAACAACAGCTGGATCGGCTCCGCGATTGTTGCCTTGGCCGGCAGGTGAACAAATGCCCCGTCGCTTACGAACGCTGTATTCAGTGCGGAGAACGGGCGGTCTTGCGTGGCGGCGTACTGGCCGAGATGCTGGCGGACGAGATCCTGACGATGCGTGAGGACATGTGCCAGACTCTGGATGTCGTCGAAGAACGGAGTGGAAAGCGAGGGCTGGAAGAACCCGTCAATGAAGACGAGCCGATACCCCGCCTCAAAAAGCAAGAACGACCGGATGTCCTCCAGCTGCGGGATGCGAGCAGGGGGATGCGCGAGCTCGAACGACGCGTTCGCGATGGGCGCGACGCTCGTAAAGCGCCACGCCTCCTGTTTCATGGTGGGGAAGCCCAGATCGCCGAAGCGAGCGATGCCACTCTCGCGCAGGTCCTTCAGCCAGGTGGGCGCGCGGGACGCGCCATTGGTCGCCCACGCGTTGTAGCTGCCAACCAGCCGCTCGACCGAGCCTGTTTGGACGGCCATCGTCACGACACCATTACGCCATCACGCAGCCAGTCGTAGCCACGAGCCTCGAGCTCCTGGGCCAATTCGGGCCCGCCTGACTTCACGATCCGGCCGTCCGCGAGGACGTGGACAACATCGGGCGTGATGTAGTTCAGGAGCCGCTGGTAGTGCGTCACGATCAAGAACGCGCGGTCCGGGTTGCGCAACCGGTTCACGGTCTCGGCGACGGTTTTCAGCGCGTCGATATCGAGCCCCGAGTCGGTCTCGTCGAGGATCGCTAGCCGCGGCTCCAGCACGGCGAGCTGCAGGATCTCGTTGCGCTTCTTTTCTCCGCCGGAGAACCCTTCGTTGACGGGACGGTTCATCATCGAGTCGTCCCAGCCGATCGCCTTGAGCTTCTGTTCGAGAAACTGCAGGAAGTCGATCGGATCGAGCTCTGGTTCCCCCCGCTCCCTGCGCAGCGCGTTTAGCGCCGACCGCAGGAAATAGGAATTCGTGATGCCGCGAATCTCGACCGGATACTGGAACGCGAGGAAGACACCTGCCCGCGCACGCTCCTCCGGTTTCATGTCGAGTAAATCCTTGCCCTCATACTGCGCGCTCCCAGCGAGCACCGTGTACGCCGGGTGACCGGCGAGCACTTGCGCGAGCGTGCTCTTGCCCGAGCCATTCGGCCCCATCATCGCATGCACTTCGCCGTCGCGGATCGCGAGATCCACGCCCTTGAGGATTTCGTTGCCAGCGACGGCGACGCGAAGCCCTTTGACCTCGAGCAATGCCCGTCCCTCTTCCCCCTTCCCCCGTCCCGGCATTACCCCACACTCCCTTCCAGACTGATTCCCAGCAGCCGGGTCGCTTCGACGGCGAACTCCATCGGCAGCTCCTTGAACACTTCCTTGCAGAAGCCGTTAACGATCATCGAGACCGCATCTTCGGAGGACAGCCCGCGTTGGCGCAGGTAAAAGATCTGATCCTCCCCGATCTTCGATGTGGACGCCTCGTGCTCCATGATCGCCGTGCTGTTGCGCACGTCGATGTAGGGGAAGGTGTGCGCGCCGCACTTGTCGCCGATCAGCATCGAGTCGCACTGCGAATAGTTTCGCGCGCCCCCGGCGCCCTTCATGATCTTCACCAGACCGCGATACGTGTTCTGCCCTCGGCCCGCCGAGATTCCTTTCGACACGATCGTCGAGCGGGTGTTCTTGCCGAGGTGAATCATCTTCGTGCCGGTGTCGGCCTGCTGCCGGTGGCTGGTGACCGCCACCGAGTAGAACTCGCCGATCGAGTTGTCGCCCTGGAGGATGCATCCCGGATATTTCCAGGTGATCGCGGATCCGGTCTCGACCTGCGTCCAGGAAATCTTGGAGTTCGCGCCGGCGCACTTGCCACGCTTGGTGACGAAATTATAGATCCCGCCCTTGCCCTCTTCGTCGCCCGGATACCAGTTCTGAATCGTCGAGTATTTGATCGTCGCCCGCTCGAGCGCCACGAGCTCGACGACCGCTGCATGGAGCTGATGCTCATCGCGCATCGGCGCCGAGCATCCCTCGAGGTAGCTCACGTGGCTGCCCTCGTCCGCGATGATGAGCGTCCGCTCGAACTGGCCGGTCGATGACGCGTTGATGCGGAAGTAGGTCGATAGCTCGAGCGGACAACGCACACCTTTCGGCACGTAGACGAAGGACCCATCGGTGAAGACCGCCGAGTTGAGCGCGGCGAAGAAGTTGTCGTTGTGTGGGACGACGGTGCCGAGGTACTTCTGGACGAGATCGGCATGCTCACGGATCGCCTGCGAGATCGGACAGAAGATCACGCCGTATTTCGCGAGCTCCGCCTGAAACGTCGTAGCGACCGAGACGCTGTCGAAGACGGCGTCGACCGCGACCCCGCTCAGACGCTTCTGCTCTTCGATCGGGATCCCGAGCTTCTCGAAGGTCTCAACGAGTTTGGGATCGACCTGGTCCAGTGAGTCGAGCTTGGGCCGCTGCTTCGGGGCGGCGTAGTAGCTGATCGCCTGATAGTCGATCGGCCCGTACTTCACGTTGGGCCAATGCGGCTCCGACATCTTAAGCCAGTTGCGATACGCCTTCAGGCGCCACTCCAGCATCCACTCCGGCTCGCCCTTCTTGGCGGAAATCAGCCGGATAACGTCCTCGTTCAAGCCGGGCGGCACGACCTCGGATTCGATGTCGGTGACGAAGCCGTACTTGTACGGTTGCTGGACGTGGGCTTCAATACTGGTCATTCAGGCTCCGGAAGTCCTTAGCGGACATAAACTTGGCAATCAAAATGACTGCCCAATCGGGAATCCTAATGGTTTTGTCGGGATTGTCAATAAAGCGTGATTGGTCAATAGATATCCCGATTCCACTCCCTCACCAGCCGCTCGTAGTCCTCCGGCGTATTCAGCTCGTCGATCACGGCTGGATCGTCCACCGGAACGGCCACGATTTCCTTCTCATGCTTGTGCAGGACCGCCCGCGCGCCCTCGCGCGTGGCGTCCGGGCTCTCAAGTAGCTCGCCGAACAGCCCCGATCCCCAGATCACGGGATGCCCGCGCCGCTCGGCGAACGTCGGGACGACCGCTGACGACCCGGTTCGGCGGTGCGTCTCGAGGAGCCGCTCGACCGTGGTCACGCGGACGTGTGGCAGATCGACTGGCCAGACGAGCACAGCGCTGGGTTGGAGCGGCTGGAGCGCGCGCAGGGCGCCTCGCAGCGAGGCAATGGGCCCGGTTTCAGGCTCCGGATTCTCCACGATCATGCAGTCGTGGCCGGCCAGAACAGGCTGGATCCGAGGCGCGTCCGGTCCCAGAACGACGACTCGAGTCTTTACCTCGAGAGCTTCCAAGGCCTCGAGGATTCGGACGGCGAAGGGGAGTCCGAGGAAGTCCAACAGGGCCTTGGGAGAGCCCATCCGGGCCGACCGACCAGCCGCCAGGACGACGCCCGCTAACGACATAGGGGAACAATAGACGCCGAGACGCCTAGGCGCCTAGGCATCTAGGCCTCTCGGCGTCTAGGAGTTGCATGCGGGGCCGAAACCGGCAATTTTGGCGCGCGCCCATGGCAGTCCGACGCATTCGCCAACTTGGCGACCCGATCCTGCGGGTTCGCTGCACCCCGGTGGAAGATCCCAAGTCGCCGGCGGTCCGACTGCTTTCGGACGATTTGCGGGATACGCTCCGCGCCGCCCGTAAGAAGTACAACATGGGCAGGGCGCTGGCCGCGCCGCAGATCGGGGCTCCGGTTCGAGTGGTCCTGGTGGAGGTAGGGAAATTCCGCGCCTGCATGATCAATCCGGAGATTACGGACGTCGGAGCCGACGACTTTCACGTCTGGGATGACTGCTTTTCGTTTCCGAACCTGCTGGTCCGCGTGACGCGAGCTCATCGCGCGACGCTTCGCTATACCGATATGAAGGGCAAGGTCGTGAACATGGACCTCGAGGGCCCGATGGCGGAGCTCCTGCAGCACGAGCTCGACCATCTCGACGGCATTCTCGCCCTGGACCAGCCGAGTGGGCTCGACCCGTTCGCGTACAGGGCGGAATGGGAGAAGCACCACAAACCTACCGAGCGTTACGGACCACCGAGGCCCCGAGAAGTGTAGATTTCGAACGACAGGGGTGCCTGCCCGGTCGGCAGGCTGAGATCACACCCTTAGAACCTGATCCGGTTCGTACCGGCGAAGGGAGTTCCGTATGACCTGCCGCACCCAGATGTTCTTCGCCCGCCAGGGCACGATTACTCCCGAGATGCACCGTGTCGGCGAGCGGGAAGGCCTGCCGCCCGAGACGATTCGCGAAGAAGTCGCAATTGGCCGGCTCATCATTCCCGCCAACGTCAACCACCTAGCGCAGCGGCTTGATCCCATGGCGATCGGCAAAGTCGCCAGCGTCAAGATCAACGCCAACATCGGCAACTCCGCAGTCGAGTCCGACATCGAGGGCGAGCTCGAGAAGCTGCACCACGCCGTTCACTATGGCGCCGACACGGTGATGGATCTGTCGACCGGCGGAAACATCGACGCCATTCGCGAGGCGATCATCGCGGCCTCGCCGGTGCCCATCGGCACCGTGCCGATTTATCAGGCCATCCAGATCGCCGGCGACGTCACGAAGCTGACGGCGGACGACATCCTCGACAACATCGAGCATCAGGCGAAGCAAGGAGTCGATTACGTCACCGTACATGCCGGGATTCTGCGCGAGCACGTCGGTCTCGCGCTGGGCCGAGTCACGGGGATCGTCAGCCGTGGCGGATCGTTGATGGCGTACTGGATGACGCAGCAGGGCAAACAGAATCCTCTCTACGAGCACTACGACCGGCTGCTCGACATCGCGCGCGAGTACGATGTCACGCTGTCGCTCGGCGATGGGCTACGTCCCGGATCGATTGCCGATGCGACGGACAAAGCGCAGCTCGCAGAGCTGACGGTGCTCGGCGAGCTGACGGAGCGCGCCTGGAAGAAGGACGTGCAGGTGATGATCGAGGGTCCCGGACACATCCCGATGCATCAGATCGAAGTGAACGTGCGGCTGGAGAAGGAGCTGTGCCACGAGGCGCCGTTCTACACGCTGGGCCCGCTCGTCACTGACGTCGCTCCTGGTTATGACCACATCACGTCAGCCATCGGCGCCGCAATGATCGGCTGGTTCGGTGCGGACATGCTGTGCTACGTGACGCGCAAAGAGCACCTCGGCCTGCCAAACGCCGAGGAAGTGCGCGAGGGCGTCGTTGCCTACAAGATCGCGGCGCACGCGGCCAATATCGCGCGGCGCCGGCCCGGCGCGACCGAGCGCGACGACGCGCTGTCACGCGCGCGCTATGCGTTCGACTGGAACGAGCAGTTCCGGCTGGCGCTCGATCCCGCGCGCGCGCGCGAGCTGCACGACGAGGCGTTGCCGGCCGAGTACTTCAAGAGCGCGGAGTTCTGCGCGATGTGCGGGCCCAAGTTCTGCTCGATGCACATCACGCGCGAGATCGAGCGGTCGCTGGGGTTACGGGAGCCGCAGAAGAGCGAGAAGCGGGAGACCGTAGGGGCGGACTAAAACCCGCTCGATCAATCCAACCGCCGCTCCGCCGAGCGCGCGTGCGCCTCGAGTCCTTCGACCCGGCCGAACCACGCGGCGTCTTCGACGAGCGGACGCGCCGCTGCACCGTCGTCGATGCGCAGCCAGGTTCTGACCCGAAGAAACGTGTAGACCGATAGGCCGCCCTTCGAGCGCGCGGTGCCCGCGGTGGGAAGCACGTGATTGGGGCCGGCACCGTAGTCCCCCAGCACCTCCGCCGATCCGGCGCCGATGAAGAGCGCGCCGAAGTGCGCGAGTCGCGGCGCGATTGCGGCCGAATCGCGCAGGCAGAGCTCGAGATGCTCGGGCGCGAGCGCGTCGCACGCGGCGATGCCCTCCTCCACATTCCCAACAACCACGACGCCGCCATTCGCGAGTGCCGCACGGGCGACCTCTCGGCTTGGCAGATTGGCAAGCTGGCGCGCGAGCTCAGCCTCGACGCGATCGAGATGCGTGGGATCGAGTGTGACGAGCACGGGCAGCGCATCGGGATCGTGCTCCGCCTGCGCGAGCAGATCGGCCGCGATCACCGCGGGGGATGCGGTGGCGTCGGCGAAGACAACCAGCTCCGACGGGCCGGCGAGCATATCGATGGCAACGCCCCCCGCGACGAGCTGCTTCGCCGCCATGACGTAGCGATTTCCGGGGCCGGCGATCACGTCGCAGGGAGAGACAGGGCCGGCGCCGAACGCGAGCGCGGCAATCGCCTGCGCTCCGCCCGCCGCCACCACGCCGTCAGCGCCAGCGATGGCAGCGGCGGCGAGCGTCATCGGTCCCGGCCTGGGACTCGCGACCCAGATCGACTTGACGCCTGCCGCCTGCGCGGTCACAGCGGTCATCAGCACTGACGAGGAAAGCGGATAGCGCCCGCCGGGCGCGTAACACCCGGCGCGCTCCAGCGGCGCGATCCAGTGGCCCGCGGCACCACCCGGCAACGTCACCGTCACTGGCCCGAGTGCACGTCGCTGCGCCTCTGCGAATGTCCGAATTCGCTTGGCAACACGCTCGAGCCGCGCGCGATCGCTCCGCGGTAAGCCCGCGAGTGCGCGATCGAGTGTCGTCCGCTCCAGGAACAACGGTGCTCCGACCGGCACGTCGGCGAAACGCTCGGCGTACTCGCGCAGCGCCACTTCGCCGCGCGCCCGCACCGCTTCCACGATAGGCGCGGCGACCGCGAATGCTTCCGCAGGCAGCGCCGCAGCGCGGCGCCGTACCAGTTCGGCGACCGAACGATGGCTCAGCAAGCGGGAGTCTTCCTGACCATCGGTCGCCGACTCACCGCGCGGTGACGGCGCGCGAGCTCTTCGCGCACATTGGCCAGCGTTCCGCCCCCGCGTGCCAACGCGACCAGCGCCATGTAGAACACGTCGGCCGTCTCCCGCACCACAGCTTCCGACGAGTCTGCCCGCGCCAACTCATCCGCTTCCTCGCGCAGCTTCGCCGCAAGCAGTCCGCGGTCGGCCAGCAGCTGCGCCGTTCCCGATCCAGCGACGGGCCGGGCGATCCGGTCAGCGAGCGCGCGCTCCAAGTCAGGTAGATCGAACTCCGAGTGCCAACACGAGGGTCGATTCAAGTGACAGAACCCTGCGCCCGCCTGGCGTACCGTGAACCGCAGCGCGTCGCGATCGCAGTCCAAGTCCACACGCACGAGCTGCTGCGTGTTTCCCGACGTC
>DATGVC010000025.1:0-7008 GCA_035300745.1 Gemmatimonadales bacterium
AGTATTCGGGCGGAGGCACGACGTCGGGTCTCGGCGCGCTGCAACTGGGTCTTGGGCTCACCGTCGACGCGCTGCGTGGACGAGTCCGCTTCACGGGAGACTACGGATTCCAGCGGTTTTCGCGCGAGACGAGCAATGGCAGCACGACGCTACCGGCGCCGATTCAACAGTCGCTCGGCCGCATCGGCTTGGCGGTCGCGTTTTGAGGAGTGCGCCAGCCGCGATTCGAACGCGGGACCTTCGGCTCCGGAGGCGGCACCGGCCAGCGACCACCAACGCTGGCCGTTGTCGTTTCAGGCACTTACGCGAGTCGCGCGTCGGCCAGCGCCAGCCAGCGACGGCTCCGTTGTTACCACCGTTGTTACCGCGGGTCGCTTCTCCGTCGGTGTGTTGGAGCAGCGCCCCCCTGTACGTGCATCAGGTCAGCCGCGCGCGATGGTGAAGGTTCGCAATGCGGTGTCCCTGCGGCCTTACACCAGCGTGTCCAGCAGTTCCTTCGCGTCTCGCAAGTCGGCGGTGTCGAACCCCTCAGTGAACCAATCGTAGATCGGTGCGAGCACGTCTCGCGCCTCGTTTTTCTTCCCTTGACGCTTCCACAAGCGCGCCGCGCTCACGGCTGCCCGCAGCTCAAGCGACTTCGCCTGCTGGTGGCTGGCGATCACGAGGGCCTCAGGAAGCAGGCTTCGGCTTCCGCCGCATTCCCGTCAGCAACCTGCAGCAGCAACTCCCCTTTGAGACGGTGGAGCTCCGCTTCGTACATCCGCTGGCCGGTGGTGCGCATGACCTCGAAGGCTTCTGTCACCACGCCGAGCGCTTCTCCGGTGTTCCGGTTCCGTGCTAGGGTCTCGGCGAACAAGGCGAGGAAATACGTGAACACGACTTGCAGGTGCATTGCACGATGCACGCCGAGGCTTTCCCGCATCTGCGCGATCCCCTCGGCCGGCAGTCCCTGCTCGGCGACGGCCCACCCTCGCACGATGGCCGACCGAGGCCGATACTATTAACGCCGACCTCCTGAGCTTCCTGAAAGCCTGAGTCGGGGGAATGTCACCAATCACGGCGAGCCGAAGGGCTCGCCGTTGTCGTTTGTACTCGCCACTTGACAAATACTCCTCGCGAGGAGTAATTATTCCCCATGCAAGTGCCCACGCCTGCCGCCGCCATGGCGATCCGTGATTCGCTCGAAGAAGAGGTGCTGATCGCGCTGGTCCGCGCCGCATGGCTGGCGGCCGAGCGCTCCAATGCGGTCACCGCCGCCGCCGGGCTCTCGCCGTCGCAATACAACGTCCTGCGCATCCTGCGCGCGGCAGGCCGGGGCGGACTCTCCTGCACCGAGATCGGCGCGCGGATGGTGACGCGCGATTCCGATCTCACGCGCCTCATGTCGGGTCTCGCTGGCGCAGGACTCGTCGTGCGCGGAACCGATTCCGCCGATCGCCGGCGCAGTACCAATCGGATCACCGCCGCGGGAAAGTCTCTGTTGAATCGTCTCGATCGCGACGTAGCCGACGCCGCGAAGCAGACTCTCGGTCACCTCGGTCGTACTCGACTCACCGCGCTCCGCGACCTGCTGGTCGCCTTCGCACCACCCCAACGCTCGGATGCCACATGACCTATCGCTCTCGCTTCTCCGCTTTGCTGCTGCCGTTCGCGCTCCTGGCCTTCATCCCGAAGCACCCTCTGGAGGTTGTGATGTCTCCCGCTGAGCAAGAGCTACGCACGTTGTTGACCACCTATGAAGCGTCTCTGAACGCCGGAGACGCGGCCCGAATCGAGCAGATCTACGCCGAGGACGGCGTATTCATGCCCGCGGGCTTCCCGACGGCGTCCGGCAGGCCGGCGGTGCGGGGCGCGTACGACGCGGTGTTTTCGAACATCCGTATCGCGATCCACTTCACCGTCGACGAGCTGACGGTGCAGGGTGGTGTCGCGTACGCGCGCACCCACTCGGCGGGCACGGCCACCGTCGTGGCCACCGGCGCGAGCGGGCCCGAGCAAAACCGGGAGCTCTTCATTTTCACTCGGGGCGCGAATGGCTGGAAGATCGCTCGCTACATGTTCAACAAAGCATCATGACCAAGAGAATTCGGGTCGGCATCATCGGGGCGAATCCGGATCGCGGCTGGGCGGCGCAGGCGCACATCCCAGCGTTAAAATCGCTCCCGGATGACTTCGAGATCACAGCGCTGTCCACCAGCCGGCGCGATTCCGCCGACGCCGCGGGCAAGCGCTTCGGCGTGCCGCTCGCGTTCGATAATCACAACGACCTCGTGAACAGCGCCGACGTGGACGTCGTCGCGATCACCGTGAAGGTCCCGCATCACTTCGAGCTGGCGACTGCGGCGCTCAACGCGGGGAAGGCCGTCTATTGCGAATGGCCGCTCGGCAACGGTCTCCAGGAGGCGGAGCAGCTGGCCGCACTGGCGAAAAAACAGCGCGTCCTTGCCGTGGCGGGGTTGCAGGCACGCGCTGCGCCGCCGGTGCTGTACGTGCGCGACCTGATCCGGCAGGGGTACGTCGGCGAGGTGCTCTCCACCACGTTGATCGGCTCGGGAATGGGCTGGGGTGGGGCGGTGCCGCCGTACAACGCGTACCTCAACGACCGGAAGAACGGCGCGACGCTGCTCTCGATCGCGGTCGGCCACGCCGCGGACGCGCTGTGCTACTGCCTCGGCGAGGTGCGAGAGCTCGCGGCCACGATGACCATGCGCCGACAGTCATTCACGATCGCGGGTACGGAAGAGACCAGGCCGATGAACGCGAACGATCAGGTGGGCGTCACCGGACTGCTCGAGGGTGGCGCCGCGCTCGCGATTCACTATCGCGGCGGGCGCTCGCGTGGTACGAACCTGCTGTGGGAGATCAACGGCACCGAGGGCGACCTCCAGGTTACGGGAGACGGCGGCCAGGCCCAGATCTTCGATCTGACCGTTCGTGGCGGCAACGGCGCGCAGTCCTCGCTCGAGGTCCTGCCCGTGCCGCCGCAATACCGCTTCTCGCCGCTGCAGGGTCCTGGCACCAACGTCGCCCAGGCGTACGCGCATTTCGCCCGAGACTATCGCGAGGGCCCACATCTCTGCCCGACGTTCGACGACGCGGTCACACGCCATCGGATGTTAGACGCGATCGAGAAGGCCGCGGCAACCGGTCAGCGTCAAACGCCCGGTTGATCATCGTCAAGGTCAGCGGCAGCAGCGAAACGAAGTCTCGAGCGGCTTCGCTGTCGATCAAGGTGGCTGTGATGGTCCGGCCTGGGACCCTCAGGCGCAGCCTATGCGATCGCTTTGCCATCTTCGAACACGCCACCGGTCGGCCCACCAGGCGGCAACTGCACACCCCAGAGCACGCTGGCCGCACCCTGTTCCACCGATCGTGGTGCGCTGCGTCCTCCCATGTCAGTCCGCACCCATCCCGGACTTATGGCGTTTACCAGAATCCCCCGTGGCCTCAGTTCCTCTGCGAACAGGCGCGCCATCGCGGTGAGCGCGGCCTTGCTCGCGCCGTAACCGTCGGGGGCTTCTTTGGCCAGGCGCTCAATCTCAGCGAGTGACAGCTGGGGATTTGACAGACGCTTGACCAGGCCCTCCGGCTGAGCCGAGAGCTGCCCGAGGCTGCTCGTCACCATCACCACGCGTGCATTCCGGGCGAGGAACGGCTCCAGCGCTCGTGTCAGCAGCAGCGGACCGAGCACATTGACGTCCCAAATCTCACGCGCGGGTCCTCGATAAACGCCGGCGTTGTTGACGAGCGCGTCCAGCCGTTGGTTCCGCGCCCGAAGCCGTTTGGCCAGGGCCTCAATCGATTCGGGTTTTCCCGTGTCGACGACTTCCGCCTGCGTTCCTGGCGGTGCCGAGTTGGCATCTCGCACGCCGGACAGCACGTGCCAGCCCTCGGATGCGAGCGCGCGAGCGACTTCGCGTCCGATGCCGCGGCTCGTTCCCGTAATCAGCGCCGTGGAAGTCATGGCCGCAGCAGCACCTTGATCGCCCGCCGCTCGTCCATCGCGCGATACCCCTCCACCACCTGGTCCAGCGGCAGAGTCAAGTCGAACACTTTTCCGGGATTGATCTTCCCGCTCCACACCAGCTCGATCAGCTCGGGGAGGAACCGCCGCACCGGAGCGGGACCACCGTGCAGACGCACGTGCGTGTAGAACAGATCCTCGCCATTGAGCTCGACACCGTGCGGCACGCCCACGTAGCCCACCGAGCCGCCCGGGCGCGTTGCCTGGATCGCCTGCATCATCGACTCCTGGGTCCCGACGCATTCGAGCACCGAGTCTGCGCCAACGCCTTTGGTCAGTTCCTTGATGCGCGCTACACCGTCCGCGCCGCGTTCAGTCACGATGTCCGTCGCGCCGAATTCGCGCGCGAGCTGCTGCCGCGCCGGGTGGCGGCTCATCGCGATGACCCGCTCGGCACCCAACTGCCTGGCGGCGAGCACGCCGAGCAGACCCACCGCGCCGTCTCCGACGACCACCACGGTCTTGCCCGGTTGCACATCCGCCGCGACGGCGGCGAACCAGCCCGTGCCCAAGACGTCGGACAGTGTGAGCAGACTCGGGATCAGGTCCGCGGGCGGCACCTCCGGCGTGGCCACGAGCGTGCCGTCCGCAAGCGGCACGCGCAACATCGGTGCTTGCGCCCGGGTCATGAACTCGCGGTGCATGCACGACGACTGGTAGCCATACTGGCAGTTGGGACACGTGTTGTCGGATGTGGCGAACGAGCCGATGACGAACTGGCCCGGCCTGACCGACTTCACCGCCTTGCCGACTTCCTCGACGATGCCGCAGTACTCGTGCCCCATCGGCGTCGGCTCGGCCACCGGGCTGATGCCGCGATAGGGCCACAGGTCCGACCCGCACACACACGTGAGCGAGATTCGGATGACGGCATCGGCCGGCTCAACGATCTTCGGGGACTCGCGCTCCTCGAACCTCACATCGCGCGGGCCGTAGAGAACAGCGCCCTTCATGGTGTCTTCGCTCGTGCCTGGTATTGTTCGTCGCTGACCTTTTCCATCCAATCCACGGCTTTGCCATTGAGCTGTTCCTGAATGGCGAAGTGCGTCATGGCGGTCGTGGGCGAGGCGCCATGCCAATGCTTCTCGCCGGGTGAAAACCAGATCACGTCGCCCGGCCGAATCTCCTCGATCGGTTCACCCCACCGCTGCACCCGGCCTGCTCCGAACACCACAATCAGAGTCTGCCCCAGGGGATGCGTATGCCACGCCGTGCGAGCGCCCGGCTCGAACGTGACGCTGGCGCCGGCCGCGCGCGCCGGATCGGGGGCTTGAAACAGCGGATCGACCCGCACGGTCCCGGTGAACCAGTCGGCTGGGCCCTTGCTCGAGGGCTGCGAACCGGCGCGTTTGATGTCCACGGCGCAATCGTAACGGGCGGTACGGCGCGGCAGTAGCGGGAATAATCGACAAGGGTTAATGAATACCGTTCACAAATGGTTCGCGACGAGCTGAGCGTCCTATCCGCGTTCCTCGCGGTGGCAGAGGAACGAAGCTTTACGCGCGCGGCCAAGCGTCTGGGTGTGACGCCCTCCGCGCTGAGCCACGCGATTCGAGAGCTGGAAGAGCGTTTTGGTGTCCGTTTGCTCGCGCGAACGACGCGTAGCGTGGCCCCGACCGATGCGGGAGCACAACTCGTGGCGCGGCTACGCCCGGCGCTCGGCGACGTTCGCGAAGCGCTGGAGCTCGTTTCCGGGCTGCGTGACCGGCCGGCCGGTCGCGTGCGTTTGGTCGTCTCGCCTCTTGCCGCGCCGACGGTGCTCGCCCCGAAGCTGGGACAGTTCGCGCGCGATTATCCCGACGTCGTGCTCGACGTGACGACCGACGAAGCCCGAGTCGACCTCGTCGCCGCGGGGTTCGACGCCGGCATTCATCTCGGGGAGTTCATCCAGCGGGACATGATCGTAATCCGCGTGTCCCAGGATCTCCGGCCGGCCATCGTCGGGTCGCCCCGCTATTTCGAGTCGCATCCCAAGCCGACATCCCCGCGCGACTTGTTGAGCAACCGATGCATCAACGTTCGACATGGCTCCGACGGCGTGTACCGCTGGGAGTTCGACAAAGGCGAGCAGTCACTCACTGTTGCCGTGAACGGACCGCTGATCGTCGATGACGTGCAGCTCTCGATCCGTGCAGCGATCGATGGTGTGGGTCTGGCGTTTGCGGACGAGGACCGCGTCGCGCCGCATCTCGCAAGTGGGGCACTGGTGCGCGTCCTGGAAGGCTGGTGTCCGCCGTTCCCTGGTTTCTTCCTCTACTATCCAAGTCAACGGCAGCTACGACCGGCACTCTCGGCGCTTATCGATACTCTGCGCCTCCGCCCGGCAAAAAACCACGACTCGCTGATGACCTTTCAGGGGGTCGCGGGTTCAAATCCCGCCGTCCCGACCGCTTGAAGGTGGGAGCACGATGACGGGACCGTCGGCCCCGTTGTTACCGCCCTTGTTACCGCGTTGTAACACTATGCGCCAGGCGGGATTCGAACCCACGACCTTCGGCTCCGGAGGCCGACGCTCTATCCAGCTGAGCTACTGGCGCGTGCTTCTTAGTCGGGGCGAGTGGATTTGAACCACCGACCTCGACGCCCAAGGATTCTAACCCCTAGCAGCCGATGAGGAAACCGGGCGTCCCGGCGGTCGATGTTCGGGGAGTTGCGGGCCGAATATACCCCGGTTCGCAAGCGAAGTGGCAGCCGAAGTGGCAACGTGACCGGTGGTCGACGTGCGACTCGCGCCCATCACTACCGCCGGTTCTACATCGCTGCCTCGCCCCCCGCCGTCACGGCGAGGTCGTAGACAGGGAGGGCGGTTTGGAACTGTTCCTAATAAAGGCCAACAGATCCGTGTTGATCTGATCCTTGTTGACCGTGGACATGCCGTTGGAAAACCCCGGATACACCTTTAAGGTCGAACCCTTCACGAGCGTCGCCGACACCATCGCGGACGCGGCGATCGGCACGATCTGATCGTCGTCGCCGTGCAGGAT
>DATGVC010000026.1:0-4555 GCA_035300745.1 Gemmatimonadales bacterium
TCGACGATCTTGTCGAGCTTCGCCTTGTCGAGGAGCTGGGTGACCGGGATCCCGGACACCGTCGTGTAGGAGACGAGCGGCACCATCGTGTCACCGTGCCCGCCGAGCACCATCGCCTGGATGTCCTGGACCGAGACGTCCAGCGCCTCCGCGAGGAACGTGCGGTAGCGCGCGGTATCGAGCACGCCCGCCATGCCGATCACGCGCTGGCGCGGGAAGCCGGTGACCTGCTTGGTCACCCAGCACATCACGTCGAGCGGATTGGAGACGACGACGACGATCGCCTTGGGACAATTCTGCTTGATCTGCTGGGAGACCTGCTTGACGATATCGGCGTTGGTGCGAACGAGGTCGTCGCGGCTCATCCCGGGTTTGCGCGCGATCCCGGCGGTGACGACGACCAGCTCGGATCCGGCGGCCGGACCGTAGTCATTCGCGCCGACCACCCGCGTGTCGAAGCCCTCGATTGGGGCGGACTCATATTGATCGAGGGCTTTGCCCTGGGGGACGCCCTCGATGACGTCGACGAGGACGACCGTGCGCGCGAGCTCTTTTTCGGCGAGTCGCTGGGCGGTTGTCGCCCCCACGTTTCCGGCACCGACGACTGTGATTTTGCTGAGCATCGCGTTCGAAGGGTTGAAGGCGCCTAAAGCTACGCTAGCCGCCACGCGTATGCATCTCACGGTGTGGGTCAGCGCGCAGCCCGTCAACCTGATAGAGCGGCGCACGGTGCACCACTCCGAGCCGCTCCTCGGCCCCTCGATCCGTGCGGCCGCGCCACGTCGACGCGATCAGATCCGCGAGCCCCGGATCGCTCGCACCGCTCCGCAACGGCTCGCGCAGATCGATGCCTCGCTCCGCGTACAGGCACAACAGCCATGTGCCATCAGCCGTCAGCCGACTGCGGTCGCATGAACGGCAGAAGGGAGCGGTTGTCGACGCGACGATCCCGAATGTGGCGCCGTCCGCCAGCTGAAAGCGCTCCGCCGGAGCGCTGATGTCCCCTGTTGTGACAGGAGTAATGGGGCCGTACCGAGCGGACAGGACCTCGAGGATCTCCCGCTGCGAAACGACTTGCTCAGGCGACCATCCCGTCGCGCCACCGACATCCATGTACTCGATAAATCGCACCTCGGCTTGATTGGCGCGCGCGAACTCGACCAGGCCCACGAGCTCGTCATCATTGACGCCGCGCATCACCACCGTGTTCAGCTTCACGCGGAATCCCGCCGCGCGCGCGGCAGCAATTCCTGCCAGGACGTCGGCATGCCGGTCACTGCGGGCCAAATCCTGCATTCGCTGTGGTTGTAGCGTATCGAGGCTCACCGTGACCCGCCCCAAGCCCGCCTGACGGAGCGGCTCGGCCTGCTTGGTCAGGAGCAGCCCGTTTGTGGTCATCGCCAGATCGCGAACGCCGTCGATGCGCGCCAGCATGGCGGTGAGCGCCGGCAAATCGTGCCGCAGGAGCGGCTCGCCACCGGTGAGCCGCACCTTCTCGACGCCCAGGGACACGAAGACACCGACGAGCCGAGTGATCTCTTCGAACGTCAGAATCGATTGCTTGGGAAGCCAGGCGTACTCCTGCTCCGGCATGCAGTAGCGGCAGCGCAGATTGCAGCGATCGGTCACGGAAACCCGCAGACTGCCGAGCGGCCGGCTGAGCCTATCGGTGATCATGGGCCTCAACCCATTTTTCGCTGCCGTCGCCACGCAGCTCCTTCTTCCAGATGGGCAAACGCTGCTTGACCTCTTCGATCACGAACCGACACGCCGCGAAGGCCTCGTCGCGGTGTGGGGCCGCAGCGGCGATCGCAATGCTCGCCTCACCGACGGGAATGAGTCCCACGCGATGCTGCAGGGTGACGCGCGCTTCCGGCCAGCGCCCACGCGCCTCGTCCACGATGCGGGTAATCTCGGCGAGCGCCATGTCATCGTAGGCGGAGTACTCGATGCCGGTGACGTCGTCATCGTCCCGCACGGTGCCGAGAAACACGCACGTGCCGCCGCGCTCGGCGCTGTGGACCTCGGCGAGCAGCGACGCGACGGATATCGGGCTTCGCGTGAGGTGCGTCATCATCCCCCCGAGAGTGGAGGGAGCAGCGCCACTTCATCCCCGTCGCTCACGCGCGCATCGAGTTTCACCTGGCGCAGATTCAGTGCGGCGAGCGGCCGAGCGGGCAGGCTTCGAGCACCGGGCACGGTTTCGCGCACGCGCTCCAGCACGTCCCGCACAGTTGCTGAGTTGTCGGGGACGCGGACTGCCGCGGACTCGCACCCGGTCAGTTCGGCGTAGCGCGCGAAGAATCGCACCGTCACTTGAGCCATGATCCGATTATAGTCGCGATGCCAGGCCCTGCCAGATCCTGGCCTGCTTGGGTGTCGGGTTGGAGACCCGCTCGAGCGTGCCGCTCGAGATTGGTCCTTCCCGCACCGTGGTATTCAGGGTGATCGATTGCCCCGCGCGGCGCACCGTGATCGTGAGTGGCTGTCCAGCCCGGCCGCGATAGCGCGCCCGGAACGCCGCAGCCCAGTTCTGGTCCGACGTCACGCGGACATCGCCGATCCCGGCGAGTTGATCGCCCGGCTGGACGCCTGCTGCTTCCGCCGCGCCTCCCGGTGCGACCGCCTGGACTAGCACTTCACCCTCGGGCGTGGGGCGTGCCGAAACGCCGACCAGCGGCGCCACTTCGCGCCTGAGCGAGAGCCCTGCTTTCGCGACGACAGCTTCGTACGGCAGCGAATCGCGGCCGTCGATGTAGCGCCGATAGAACATGTCGACATCGGGCATGCCGGCCGTGCGCAGCTCGTTCAGAAGATCGGCGGTCGAGAATCCTTTGTTCTGGCGATAGTAGCGCGTGTACAGAGCCCGCATCACGTCGTCGAGCGTGTGTGCGTTATCCGTTGCGTCCCGGATCGAGATGTCGAGCAGGAAGCCGAGCAGCGCTCCCTTGGGATAGTACAGCTGCGAGCTGTTGACGAAGACCTCGTTGATCCACGTCGCCTCGCTGCCGTCCTCCACACTCCAGGGCTCGGGCGCCGACTCCACCTGGCCGATATCCGACGTGGCATTGGCGAGAAATTGGCCGCTGCTCCACAACCCCGAACGCAAATTCGTGAGGTCAGCGTAGTAATCGGTGACTCCCTCCGACCACCACAGCAGCGGCGTGTACTGCTCGGCGTGATAGTCATAGGGCCACATTTCGGCCGGCCGAATCCGCTTGACGTTCCAGAGGTGGAAGAATTCGTGTGACAACAAGGGATAGATGAAGTCGCCGAGAACTCCCGCCGGATTGGCGAACGACTCGGCCGGCATGATGTCGTATTGCGAGGAGCTATGCTCGAGCCCCCCGCCGAAATCGATCGGTCCGTGGATGACGTTGAAGAAGATGGTGTAGACGTCATACGGGGCTTCGCCCATGATGCGATTCTGGACCGGCGCCATCTTTGCAATGCCGTAGCGGAGATTGCTCGCGACCGCCGGCGTGTAATCCGAGGCGGGCCAGAGTGCAATGCGAATCCATTTTCCGTCGGCCTGGAGCGAGTCGAGGCTGTAGCGGCCCACGAACGTCATCGCGTCTGCCAGCTCGTGGTAATCGCCGGCGCGATACACTCCGTTGTTTGGACCTTTCAGCGCCGTCGTCACCTGCCACCCCGCCGGCAGGCGAAAGCGCACCTCGGCGGGACGCGCGAGCTGCCCCTCCTCGAACATGAACAGATTGGTGCCGAGAAACTCGGCGAAGTCCGGCGCGATGCGCGCGAGCGAGAGATCGATCTTCTCGGATAGGTAATCGAAGTCGACGGTGACGCGGTCACTGTGACCCGTAAGGACTCGCCAGGTGTCTTTATCCGCGCGGTCCCAGCGCAGCGCCAGCCCGCTCGGGTTCTTCGCGCCGAAGCCGTGGAGGTAGCGCGCGTAGTTCTGGATCTCGTAATTGCCCGGACTCCACGCGGGGAGTGAGACGAAGAGCGTGTCCTTGCCGCTGGCGGGAAACTCCGCGGACACGTGGAACTGGCCTTGAGCAACGGAGACTTCGTAGCGAACAGTCTGCGCACGGAGCGACGCCGCGAGGAGCGCTGTGAGTACGAGGCAGCGGGTCAAGCGACGCATCATCACTCCGGGCAAGAAGTTGAGAGATACTTAAAATTAGAACGGCCCCGGCAGCAGCGCCGAGGCCGAGTCCCAAGTTAGCGTCACGTAGCGTGTTACGACGAAACGCGCGCGCTCGCGTCGGCGACCATCGCGCGCAACTCCTTGCTGGGCTTGAACACAGGCACCGGACGCGCCGCGACTTCGACTGGATCACCAGTGCGCGGGTTACGCGCCATGCGTGTCTTCCGCTGACGGATTTTGAACGTCCCAAATCCGCGTATCTCAATGTTATGCTGCTCAGCCAGCGCGGCTTTGACAGCGTCAAGGAAGGAGTCTACGACCCGCGCACAGTCCTTTTTTGAAATGAGGGGACCGGCGGTGCGAGCGATTTGCGCGGTGACCTTTTCGACCAGATCGGCCTTCGTCATTGGTCCCCCCCGAACGTCTGCCGGGATGCAAAAGTCG
>DATGVC010000027.1:0-6680 GCA_035300745.1 Gemmatimonadales bacterium
CCGGGGGGGGGGGGGGAGCGACAGTACCCGGCCCGCGACGCTCGGCCGTCTGGAGCTGGTGAGCCATGGCGAGCATTTGCGGCAGGCTGCCGACTCGCTGGAGCGCGCGCCCAGTGCGACGCAGCGCGAGCTGCGCGCCCACACATTGGCCGGCACCTTCCGCGCACTCGGCTCGACGGGTGCGGGGCCGGTCGCCGAGCGCGTCGCCGAGTTCGCGCAGGCCGCGCGGGAGGCCGTGACGAGTGGCATCGCCGTGAACCACCCGGCGCTCTTTGCCGCGGAGCTGCGCAAGGCGGGAGAAATCCTATCGGCGTCCGGAACAGGCGACGAGACCGCTATGGCGGCCGCCCTTGCCGCCGTGACGCTCGCGGTTCGGCGCCTGGGCGGTGCGGAGCCCGCTCCCACGCCTCGACGTGCGCCGGCCCCACCTCCGATACCCGTTCCTCCGCCAACCACCCCCGCTGATCGCGTGCGGGCATCAGGGGCAACGCATGCACCGGCGCTCACGCCGCAGGGGCCGCCGATCGGTGCAGAGTCCTCACCCGATATCGCCGGTACGTGGATTCGGTATCAGCGGATGGTGGCGGCCGGTGTTGGACCGGCCTCGCTCGAGGAGCTGATCCGCGGAGCCTCCAGACGTCCAGCGAATGGAGGAGAGCCCGTCGACATCCGCACGCTCCTCTACAAGGGAGCGAGTGCCCGCGAGCGCGCGCAGGAGCTGCGCGAGGCGGCCAAGCGCGCAAGCGGCGAGAGCCTCCGCGCGATCATCGACGAAGTCTGCGATCTCGTTGTCCTCGCCATCGAACCCGAGTAACAAGAGCCGCTGGAGGGGAGCCTGGCTGATTGGGCTCGCCATCAGCGCGGCATTGCTGGTCTGGGTGCTGTACAAAATCGACCCACGACAGGTCTGGACATACGCGCAGCATGCCAATGGGTGGCTGCTGCTCCTCACGGTCGTCGTCGCCACCGTCACGTTCCCGGTGCGCGCCATTCGCTGGCGTCTGATTCTGCGCGATGTGGACGGCCATCGCTTTCCGTTGCTGCCGCTGTGGCACGCCACGACGATCGGCTTCATGGCCAATAACCTGCTGCCGGCCCGCGCCGGGGAAGTCGCGCGCGCCTACGTCGCGTCGCGCCAGCTGCCGGTGCGGTTCACCACGGCGCTGGGCTCGATCGGCGTGGAGCGCGTGTTCGACGCGCTCGTCATGCTGGGGCTGATGGCGGTGGCGATCGCGGCGCCGTCGTTCCCGTCGAACGCGCTGGTGGGTGGGCGCTCGTTAGCGGCGGTCGCCACGTCGGCGGCGCTCTTGTTCGGCGCGCTGTTGCTGCTCGCGCTCGTCATCGTGCACCGGCCGGCTCCGTGGCTCGCGCTGTTCGCGCGCATAGCGCGCCGCCTGCTGCCGCCGCGCATCGCCGAGCGAGTCATCGCGGCCGCGGAAGGTGTGCTCGCGGGCCTGGCCGTGCTCAAGAGTCCGGGCCGGTTCGCGGGTGTCGTGCTCTGGTCGCTCGTGCTCTGGATCAAGAATGCCGCCGCGTTCGCGATCTGCTTTCGCGCCTTTGGACTCGCCGTCCCGCTGGAGGCGGCGCTGCTGCTGCAAGGGATCATCGGTTTCGGCGTCGCGGTCCCTTCAACGCCCGGCTTTCTTGGGGTCTTCGAGGCCGCTACGCTGGTCACGCTGCGGCTGTACGGTGTGGATTCGAGTCTCGCGGTGAGCTACGCGCTGACCTACCACCTGACGACGTTTCTGCCGATCACGCTACTCGGCTTGTGGTCGCTGTCGCGCCTGCATATCAAGCTGCGTGAGCTCAGCATCGCGCCGGAGGGAGAAGCGACGTGACCGTGGTTCGCGTCGCGGCGCATGCCAAGGTCAACCTCTTCCTGCGCATCCTGGCCCGGGAAACGTCGGGCTTTCATCAAATCGAAACAGCGTTCGCGCTGCTCGAGCTGGCGGATGAGTTGATTGTGCGGCGCACCGACTCCGGTGTGACGCTGGAGGTGAATGGTCCGGACCTCGGCCCGAGCGATGAGAATCTGGCGGTGCGCGCCGCGCGCGCGGTGCTCGATGCCACCGGCAATCACTTCGGGGTCGCGATCACGCTCGCCAAGCGTATTCCGGTGCGCGCAGGGTTGGGTGGAGGCTCGAGCGACGGAGCTGCAGCGCTGCACGCCGTGAACACACTGGCCGGCAACGCCGTGCCGCGGCACGAGCTACTCCATTTCGCCGCGAAGCTCGGCGCGGATGTCGCCTTTTTCGCCGGCGGCGCGGCGCTCGCGTTGGCCTGGGGCCGTGGCGAGCGCCAGTTCCGCGTGCCTCCTCCGCCATCACTTCCCGCGCTGGTTGCCGTCCCGGCGACCCAGGTGCTGACCGCCGACGCGTACGCCTGGTGGGACGAACAGAATCGCTCCCCCTCCCCCTCCCCGTCCCCACGGGGGCCGGTGACACTCGATGCAGATGCGCTTGGCACCTGGGGAAGCATCGGCCGGCTAGGCGGCAACGATTTCGAAACGGTTGTTTTCGGCAGGCATCCAGAGCTGCGCACACTCTACGAGCGTGTCGCCGAAACGGGGCCGGTCTGGGTGCGGCTGTGCGGATCGGGCAGCGCCGTCGCTGCGGTCTATAAGAAGGAGGGGGAGCGTGACGACGCGATGCAGCGGCTCGGCTCAAAGCAACAGCGATTGATTGCGACCGGGACACGAGCGGAGCCCGCGCCCGGAGTGCAAGCGCTATAACTCCCTGCCGCGCCTGCAACCACTCTTTGACACTATTGACCCAATGCTCGCGCCTCGAACACCGCGCGGGCTTGTGCGAGCGTGCGAAGAACTTCATTTTGCTCGCTCGGGTTAATCCACGACGTACTTGCCCGCGTCGCAGCCTCCACCCGCTCGACCCAGTGCACGAAGAACGTCGCGTCGTCGACCGACCGAATCGGCTGGTCACCGACCCGCACGAAGATCGGGCTCGTCGAGGCAAACGGGTAGAGATCGAGTACCGGCAGCTCGGCGCGATCGCTGTAGGCGCGCAACACATACCAGCCACTCGCGCGAACAGGGATGGACACGGTATCGCTGGCGGTGGTGCGATCGCCACGGAGCGGAATCGTCGCAACAACTTTGCCGTTCCCGATGATTTCGAGATGATCGACAGGCACGTTCGAACGGAGACCCACGCGAGCTGTTAGCAGATGGCTGCCGGCTGACAGCCGCATCTCGTCACCAATCGCATGGCCGGCAAGCGAGAACTCGAGCAGCGGCGCATTGGTCACGAACGTCCGTCCTGCCTTGAGTCCCGCGAGCCAGCGGCGGTGATCGAGCTGCGCACCGGACTGGACGAACACGCGCACCAGCCCCGGCGGTCCACGTAAGCTCGCGAAGTTCGGGAACGCATCGGTCCCCGCCACCGCCGGCAGCCGGAATCCGCAATTGAGCAAGCGATACCAGATCTCGGACGTGATGAGATGATCCGAGTAGCCCATCACTTCGAGATAGTCCACCTTGCCCAACGCCACATCGACCGGGAGCTCGTAGTACAGCGGCGCAGTGGTGTCTGCAGGGTCGGGCTTCGTGTCAAACGGGTGGACGTAGCCGACGACCGCGCCCTGGGCATGCGCGAGATCGGCGACAACTGCGTTCGTCAGCGCGAGACTCGACGCGGCGGTGTTGGGATAACCGGCGTACTCAGGTAGCAGGTAATGCGAGCCGAGGCCAAGCAGCCCCACATGACCCCACACACTGGTGTGGAACTCCTGCGCGTGCATCAGCAGGAACGTCGGGGTGGACACAGGGTCCGGATCCGCACGGAAATACGTGATGTCCGGAATCCGCTGCTCTTTGTTCACGATCAGGTTCTCGACGACGTGCAGATCCTCGGCGCGCGCCTGGAATGCGAGATGACGGGGCGTGTTGCGATAGGCGCCGCCGTAGTTCATGTGGACGTGCACGTCCCCGCTCCACCAGCCGCGCCCGGGCAGGCTATCGCTGCGCTCGAGGACGATGCGCTGCGTGGCACGTTGGCCCGCAGGCACGAGCACGTCGACACGGGCAACGCGATACTCGGGACCCCGCCACACCGCCACATGGATTCGCCCCGCTGGCACGGTGAGCTCGGCGGAGCCAGTCGAGTGGAAATACGGGTATTCGAACTGACGCCCCGAGCGATCAAACGCTTCGTCTGCATGGCGCCACGCGTCGTCGGGTGCGTACCCGCGGCCTTCGGCAGTCGTGACGGAAATCCGCGCCGAGAGCGGCCGGCCCGCGCGATCGACCACGCTCACGCGCAGCGTTCCAACAGGGTCGCGGTAGTGCCGCTCGCGCGCCTCGACCGGTTCTCTTCGCCCGCCGACCACATCGATCACCGACAGCGACGTATTTCCGCTTTCGTTCGATACAAAAGCGATCCGGCTACCGTCGCGCGACCAGCGGGGCGCGGTGGTATCGAAATCGCCATAGGTCAGCGGAAAGGGATCACCGCCCTCGCTCGTCATCAACCACAGCTGATTCCACTGTCTGCCGAGGTAGGAGCTGTAGACGACGCGCGTCCCATCAGGCGACCAGTCGGGCCGCGCCTTCCACGTCGTCTCCTCGTAGCGTAGCTCGCGCATCGCTCCGCCGGGGCGCACCTCCATCCGCCAGAACCCGCCGGTGCCGTGGATGTGGCCGCGATTGGAGACCAGGATGATCTCCTTGCCGTCGGGCGACCACGCCGGCGAGATGTAGTGATCCCACTTGCTGTAGTAGTACCGCGGCAGCTTGCTGTCGTTGTCTTCCGTGAGCCGCACCGGATCCTTCGCCCCTTCGGGGCTCAGGACGAAGATGTGCCAGCGGCCCTTGTAGGCCGACGAGACGAACGCGATGCGCGATCCATCCGGCGACCAGCGCGGCTCGAGGTTCACGGCGCCGTTGGCGGTGAGTGGCGTGACGCTGTCCGACGCCAGGTCGAGCACCTGCAGCTCGATCGCGTCGTGTGCGTAGCGGGCGAACACGACCTTCCGGCCGTCCGGCGACCAGTCGGGCTGATAATCGTATGCCGGCCCTGAGGTTAGCTGCGTCGCCGCCTGCGATCCAATGCGCTGCCGCCAGAGCGATCCCTGCATAGAGTAGATCAGCTCGGTGCCGTCCGGCGACCAGGTCGCGGCGCTAGGGCCGCTCGTCGCCTGGGGCACATACATCTCGCGCCAGTAATAGGCGTGGGGCAGCGCGACCTGTTGCAGAACTGGCGCGCGCTGCGCCTGAAGCCACCGCGGTAGGAGTAGGGGCGCAGCATGCTGCGCCCCTACGAACAACACCACGCCTAGCGCGACGCGTCGAGCCATCGATAGATCGCAGCGCGTAAGAGTGGCAGCGGCACGGCGCCGTTCTCCAGCACACGGTCGTGGAAGGTCCGGAGGTCGAATCTCTCGCGTAGCCGGCGCTCCGCCAGCGCGCGCAGCCGCCGGATCTCCAGCCGTCCCAGTGCGTAGGACAAGCCTTGGGCCGGCCAGACCGGATAACGATCGACCCCGACTTCGGCCCGCAACAGCGGCACGTGCGTGTGCTCCCGGATGTAATCGATCGACTGCTCCCGAGTCCAACCAAACGCGTGGATGCCCGTGTCCACGACGAGCAACGCCGCGGAGAGGGTGATGTCGGCGAGCATGCCGAACCGTGCGGTGTCGGAGGAATACAATCCTATTTCGTCCGCCAGCTGTTCGGCGTATTCGGCCCACCCCTCACCCATTCCCGGCGACCAGAAGTAGCGCGCGATGGCGGGAATCGTGTCGCCCCGCTCGAGCGCGATCGTGCCCTGCAGATGATGGCCGGGGATCGTTTCGTGGAACGTGAGCGGCTCGAGGTCGGCGCGCGACTTGTGCCGCGAGTCGTACGTGGACAGGTAATAGATACCGGGCCGGCTGCCGTCTTCAGCTGGTGGATTCCACTCACCCACACTCTGGCGCTCGCGAAACGCGGAGTACGGCTCGACGACCACGGGCGCGCGAGGCAGCCGGCCGAACCAGCGCGGAATCGCGGCGCGCGCCCGCTCCAGCGCTTCCCGCGCTCGCGCCAGCATCTCCTCGCGAGTGCGGAACGTGTAGGCGGTGTCGCTGCGCAGGCGCTCGAGCAGCCGCGAGACGTCGCTCGTGTGAAAGGATCGGATCGCGATCGCCTCCATCTCCTGCTCGAGCTGTTCGACGGTCGCAATGCCGAGCCGGTGTACCGAATCCGGCGAGAGCGCGAGGCCGGTCGACGCGCGTATGCTGGCGGAATAACAGCCGGACCCGTGCGGGTTGGCGGACACGCCGATCTCGGTCCGCGCGCGCTCGAGATACTCGCTGGCGAGGAAGTCGCGATAGCTCCGCATCGCCGGGATGATCTCGTGCTCGATCACCTGCGCGAGCTCGGCGCCGAACCCCGGCGTCGAGTCGCGCCGCGCGGGATCATAGAGCGGTGACTGCTCGAGCGGGGTGCGGAGCAGCGTGTCGATTTCGCTCAGGGCGATTTCGACGTTGTGACGCGGCGCGGTATAGCCACGCCGCAGCCCTTCCCGATGATTCGCCATCTCCGTCGCGATATAGGCAGGAACCGCGCGCCAGCGCGCGAGTGCTTGGCGGCGCGCGTCATCGCTCCCCACGGGCTGCAACGCCGCGAGCGACGTGACCGTCGAGAGCCAACCGCCCCCGGTGTGCGCCACGCTCCACAGCTCGAA
>DATGVC010000028.1:0-2176 GCA_035300745.1 Gemmatimonadales bacterium
GTCGGCCTGAAAGCGGGAGCCGACGATGCCGACTTTTACCTTGGACATGGGAGAGGGCGCCAAAATACCTGTGCTCGCGGGAGTTGGACAGGGTCGCAGTCGCCTCGTGACCGGCACCACATCCACGCGGCGGGGTCACGGTCTCGGGCTCGCAACGGCGCGTGCCAATATCGTTTGCCTACGCGGACGAGAGCGATCCGGGGCCCTATCCCATTCCCCCCGATGCGTCGATCGAGGGCGGCCCGTCCGCGACCGGCGACCGCCATGTGCTGGTGGTGGACGTGGACAACTGGAGGCTGTACGAGCTGTTCGATGCCCACCCCGTCAGCGGTGGTGCATGGACGGCGGGTTCAGGCGCGATTTTCGACCTCACGTCGAACGCGCTCCGGCCCGACGGCTGGACGTCGGCTGATGCTGCGGGGCTACCCATCTTCCCCGGTCTCGCGCGCTACGCTGAAGTCGCAGCGGGACGGATCGCCCACGCGCTGCGCTTCACCTGCCCCGTCACCCGCCGCGCGTACGTGCCGCCCGCGCGGCATTTCGCGAGCACGCAAACTGATTCAGTTCTCCCTCCAATGGGGATGCGCGTGCGGCTGAAGGCCGGCGTCGACATTTCGGGCTTCCCCGCCGACGTCCAGGTGATCCTGACGGCGCTGAAGACGCACGGCATGATGCTCGCGGACAATGGCGGCCCGTTCTTCGTGAGTGGCGCCCCGGGCCCGCGCTGGAACGATGCCAACATCGATACGATGAAGCGGCTGCACGGGACGGACTTTGAGGTCGCTAGGATGACTGGGGTGGTTGCGCGGTAGTCCTTGCGGATTCCACACGGCGACGCCGACGCGTGAATCGGCCGTGCCGTAATAGAGGTACCAGCGGCCTTGAAATGGCACGAGTGCTTCGACGAAGGTCGTCCCCGCGGTGTACTGCCCCGTGCGCTCGTAACTCTCGGTTGGCCTGATGAACGCGCTGTCCGACCGTGCAATGAGCTTGGTAGGATCACGCGCATCAAACAGCGCCTGCCCAGCCGAATACGCGCGTGAGGGTAGACTTCCCGCGTTGTAGAGGACTAGTACTCCCCGGTCAGTAAGAAGTGCTGGAGGGCCCGCCTCGACCAGCCAGGAATCGAAGTAGTTCGGACGCGGGGACAGCACTTTGACAGCCTGCCCATCCGAGTCTTCCAGCGGCGTCCAGTCGAGCAGGTTGTCGGAGGTCGCGATCCGAAGATCGGGAACCCCGAAGTACATCCAGTATCTTCCGTTCACCAGCGTGGCGATGATCCGATCGCCTGCGATCCGGCTGAGAATCGCCCCCGACTTCGATTCCGTGCGTAAATACTTCCCGCCGGCCGCCCGTGCGAAAGCGGGGCCGTGTTTGGTCCAGCTGATGAGATCGCGCGACGTCGCCACCGCCAGGCGCGGCACGTCGCGATTCCACTGCGTGTACGTGAGGATGTAGGTGCCGTCGTCCGACTCCACGATGCGAGGATCCTCGACGCCACCCGGCCACTCATACTGCCGCTGCGCATCGGCATCGGGATACAACACCGGCGTGGCTCGGCGCGTGAAGTGAAGGCCGTCAGGGCTCTGCGCGAGGCCGAGGCGCGAGGTATGCCCGCCGATCTGCTGCTCGCCGCTCGCATCCTCGGCGCGGTAGAGAAGAAAGACCTTGCCGTCTTTGACGACGGCGGCCGGATTGAACGTGGCGTATGCCTCCCACGCAACGATGGTGTCGTTCATCGGTGAGCGAAACCGGGACTCGGGGTTCGGAGTGATGACCGGGTTGACCTGCGCCGGCTTTGCAAACGGACCAACCATCCACGACTGCTGGCGAGGTGACCCGCCCAGGACGGCGAGCAGCACGCAGCTACTGACTACAGATCTCAGGGGATCGGGACGGAGCGCGACCGCCGCCGCGAAAGGAGCGCAGCGATCGAGACACTGATTGACATCAGGAGCCATGCACCGATCGGAACTGCAACGTAGACGGCCGCGGCCTTCGACGCCGGAGGCCGGAGGACATCGCGCCCATAGATCACCAGCGACGCCACCGCGACGAGCACAATGACGCCGTCGAGTGCGGCGCGAGTGGAGGGAGCCCAGTTCCCCGAGTATTTGCTGGCCAGTGCGTAGGCCATAAACGGAGCGAACACCCAGCCGGACATCAGTATCATGAG
>DATGVC010000029.1:0-6978 GCA_035300745.1 Gemmatimonadales bacterium
TTAGGCCAGGACCGACATGTCGTTGCCGCCGAGCCGGGGACGACGCGCGATGCTATCGACACGCCGTTCGATTACCAGGGCCGTAAGCTCGTGTTCATCGACACTGCGGGGCTCCGCAAGCGTAGCAAAGTCGAGGAAGACCTCGAGTTTTATTCGACGCTGCGCACGACACGCGCGATGGAACGCGCTGACGTCTGTTTGCTCGTCGTCGACGCCAAGGACGGCATGCACGTGCAGGACCTGAAGATTGCCAATGAAGCGTGGGAACGCGGGGCCGCCGTCATCGTCGCCGTGAACAAATGGGATCTGATCGAAGAGAAGGTCACCAACACCGCGCGAGACGGGGAGCGCGACATCAAGGCGCGCGCGCCGTTCCTCGAGTTCATTCCGTTTTTCTACGTCTCAGCAAAAACCGGTCAGCGTGTCCCGAAACTGCTCGACGCGATCGTGACCGTGGCTGAGGAGCGCAACAAACGCGTGCCGACGGCCGAGGTGAATCGCGTGCTGGAAGCCCTGCTCGCGCGCCAACAGCCGCCGCAGCCCGTGGGCGAATCGGTGCGGCTGTTCTACGCCACGCAGGTCGGCACCGCGCCGCCGCGGTTTGCCGTCGTGGCGAACCGGCCCGAAGCGATCCCCGAGTCCTACACGCGCTATCTGCACAACGGCTTTCGCGAGGCGTGGGAGTTCACCGGGGCGCCGCTCACCATCAAGTTCCGGCGCAAACGAGGCCGGCGCTGAACGCCATTCTGGCGATTCTCGTGTCCTATCTGCTCGGCGCCACGCCGACCAGCTATATCGCCGGCAAGGTGCGGCGGGGGGGGGGAATCGACCTGCGAGAGCACGGCTCCAAGAACCTGGGCGCCACCAACGTCTACCGGATACTCGGCTGGAAGTACGCGATTCCCGTGGCGCTGTTCGACATCGCCAAGGGCGCTGTTCCGGTGCTGTTCTTCGCCGGCTGGGCGGGAGCCGCGGAGCACGCGTGGTTGCCGGTCGCGCTTGGCGGGGCGGCGGTGCTTGGCCACATGTTCTCACCCTACGTCGGCTTCAAGGGTGGCAAAGGCGTCGCAACGGCCGCGGGGATGTTTCTGGCGCTCGCGCCCGTGGCCGTGCTGCTCGCCATCCCGGTGTGGGGGGTCTGCCTCTGGCTGACCGGTTACGTCTCGCTGAGCTCGATAATCGCCGTCCTCAGCGTGCCGCTATGGATCACGCTGCTGCAGCCAAACTCGAGGTACGCGTTTTGGGCCAGCGTGGCGCTGGTTGCGCTGATCATCTTCGCGCACCGCCGTAACATTGGGCGCTTGCTGGCGGGCACTGAAAACCGCTTCCGCACGCGGAGGACACCCGCGTGAAGGTCGCCGTCATCGGCGGCGGGGCCTGGGGCACGGCACTCGCCGACTTGCTCGCTCGAAAAGGGGAGCAAGTCACGCTGTGGGCCCGCGAACCAGAGGTCGTGGAGAGCGTGAACCGGCTTCACGTGAACGACATGTTTCTGCCGGGGGCCGCGCTTGCCCCGGCACTGCGAGCGGAAGGAGACATCGCGGCGGCGACGCGGGGCGCGGAGACCGTCGTCTCAGCCGCGCCCTCGCACGCCGTGCGTCCGGTGATGGCGCAGGCGGCCGCAGCGCTCGATCGGTCTCGACCATTGGTCGTGAGCGCATCGAAGGGACTCGATCCCGATCGCCTCGAGCGCCCCTCCTGCGTCCTCGCTGAGGTGCTCCCGCCGGGCGTTCCCGTCGCGGTGCTCAGCGGGCCGTCGTTCGCGTGGGAGGTGTTCCAACAGCAACCGACCGCCGTCGTCGCGGCGGCGAGCGAGCATGGCGTCGCGCAGCGCACCCAGCGCGTCTTCTCGACCAGCTACTTTCGCGTCTACTCGCACACCGACGTGGTCGGCGTCGAGCTGGCGGGCGCGCTCAAGAATGTGATCGCGCTCGCCGCGGGCATTCTCGAGGGCCTGGGCCTCGGCTTCAACACCCGCGCCGCTCTGATCACGCGTGGTCTCGCCGAGATCACGCGGCTCGGCGTGACGCTGGGAGCTCAACCGATGACATTCGCGGGCCTCGCGGGGATGGGGGACCTGATCCTGACAGCGACTGGCGCCCTGTCGCGCAACCGCACGCTGGGCGTGGCGCTGGGGCAGGGCAAGACGCTGGAGCAGGCGCTCGCGGGCAAGCCGGCCGTCGTGGAGGGTGTCAACACGACCCGCACGGCGGTGGCCTTGGGCGAACGCCACGGTGTCGAGCTGCCGATTGCGCGCGAAGTCGCCAATGTGCTGTTCAAGAATAAGCCGCCGCGCCAGGCCGTGAGCGATCTGATGGAGCGCGAGCTGAGGGCGGAAGGGGAGGGGGGGGGCCGATGAGCAGCGGCACGCCTGCCCAACCAGTTCAAGAGTTCTTCTCGATCGGCGAAGTCTGCCAGCTCACCGACCTGAAGCCGCACGTACTGCGCTACTGGGAGAGCCAGTTCCGCTTCCTCAATCCCGCCAAGAACCGCTCGGGCAATCGCGTGTACCAGCGGCGCGAGATCGAGCTGATCATGCTCGTGAAGCACTTGCTGTACACCGAGAAATACACGATCGAAGGCGCGCGCCAGAAGATCGAGCAATACCGCCGCTCCGGCGAGCTCAAGCCCGAAGCGCGGCGTGCGCTGGCCACCGAAACCGTCAAGGAGCTCCGCGCCGAGCTCAAGTCGGTGCTCGGCATCCTCGAAGGGAGCTGACGTGCGCGTCGCGGTCGTCATTCCCGCGTTTCAGGCCGCGGCAACGATCCGTGACGTGGTCGAGCGGACGAGAGCCGTTTTACCGACGGCACAGATTATTGTTGTTGACGATGGATCAACTGACGGCACCAGATCGGCCGCGCAAGAATTCGCTGTCCTCCACAACGAGAATCTGGGGAAGGGTGCTGCGCTCCGCGACGGCATTTCCGAAGCGATCGCTCAGGGAGCTTCGGTAGTTGTGACCCTCGACGCCGATGGACAGCACCCACCCGAGGAGATCCCGGGCCTGCTGAAACCGATCGCCGAAGCAAAGGCAGACCTGGTGTTGGGCGCGCGCAAGCGCGACGCCGTCATGCCGATCGCCCGTCGGCTCACGAACTGGTTGTCCGCGACCCTGGCATCGCGCATCGGCGGGCAACGCGTGACTGATGCGCAGACCGGATTTCGCGCCTTCACACGTGAGGTCGCCGAGCGCGTGCAACCGGCCGGGGATCGCTACGAGTACGAAGCCAACTTCCTGCTCGATGCGCTGCGGGCCGGGTATCGCGTGGTCTCCGTCGAGGTGCCCACGATTTACGGCCCACGCAGTCACTTTCGGCCTTGGGCCGATACGTGGCGCATGGCTCGTGCGTTCGCGCGACATGCCCGTCGGATCGTCCTGTGAGCGACGCGAATCTGCGGATTCTGGTCTCGAACGATGACGGCGTCCTGGCGCCCGGCATCGCGCTGCTCGCCGACGTCTGCGCCACAGTGGGGCAGGTTACAGTGGTGGCTCCAGACCGCGAGCAGAGCGGCACTTCGCACTCGCTGACGTTGCACCGGCCGCTGCGCGCGCATCGCCGTTCTGACGGCGCCTTTCAGGTGGACGGCACGCCCACCGACTGCGTGCTGCTCGCACTCGGCGCGCTTATGCCCGAGGGCCCGAACTGGGTGTTCTCGGGGGTGAACCACGGCCCGAACATGGGCGAGGACGTGCTCTATTCGGGCACCGTATCCGCGGCGATGGAGGGGTTGGCCGCCGGCGTCCCCAGTATCGCGATCTCCTACGGCAGTTTCGACATTGAGCACATGGAAAGCCACCGCAAAGGTCTCGAACGGCTCATCCAGCGCATCGTGCGCGTCGAGAACTTTCCCGGCGAAACGCTCCTCAACATCAACCTGCCACCGATCCCGGGCGATCAGGTCAAGGGCGTGAAGGTGACGAACCTGGGGAGCCGAGTCTTTCACGAGGAAATCGCCACGATGAAAGACCCGTGGGGGCGCGAGGTCTTTTGGATCGGCGGGGGGCGCGTCACCTGGTCGGGTGGGTCCGATTCGGACTTCCAGGCCGTGAAGGACGGGTACATCTCGGTTACGCCGCTGCACGTCGACCTGACGAATTACAAGCTGCTCGAAGTCGTCAGGGAGTGGGATCTGGGGAAATGACAGGTAGCCGAGACACGTACGGCGGCTACCGAGCGCGGCTCGTGGAGCAGCTGCGCACCCAGGGCATTCGCGACCTTGCCGTGCTGCGCGCCTTTGCGGCGACGCCCCGCCATCTGTTCGTGCCCGAGGCGGTGCGCCATCGCGCCTACGAGGACGCCGCCCTCCCCATCGGGGTCGGTCAGACGATTTCGCAGCCCTTCACGCAGGCCCGCTATCTCGAGACCCTCGCCCTCAAGGGGACAGAGCGCGTGCTCGAGATCGGCACCGGGTCAGGGTATCAGACAGCGCTACTCGCGGCGCTCGCGGACCAGGTCTTTACGATCGAACGGGTGCGACCGCTCGCCGAAGCGGCACAAGCGGCGCTGCGCGCCGCGGGCGTCAGCAACGTCTCCGTGCTGGTCGGCGACGGCACGCTGGGGTGGAGCGCCTACGCGCCCTACCATGCGATTCTGGTCGCGGCTGGCGCGCCGGAGATACCGCCGCCGCTCATCGAGCAGCTCGCGCCCGGTGGCCGGATGATCATTCCGCTGGGCGCAAAGGGGGGCGGGGGGGGCGCCCAAACGCTGACGCTGGTGCGTCGCGCGGTCGAAGGCGGAGAAATTCGTTCGACCCCGATCGGTGAGGCCCGCTTTGTCCCGTTGCTCGGCGAGCACGGCTTCGATGCTTGAACGCCTCATCGACGGGCTGCTGCACACGCTGCTCGACCTCGGCTACCCGGGGATCGTAGCCCTGATGGCGATGGAGTCGTCGATTCTGCCGGTGCCGAGCGAGCTTGTGATGCCGCCGGCGGGATACTGGGCGGCAAAGGGGCAGATGAGCTTCGCAGTGGCCCTGGTCTGTGGTGTGGTGGGGAGCGTTATCGGCGCGCTCGCCAACTATTACGGCGCGCAGCTCATCGGAAGGCCGCTGATCCAGCGCTACGGCAAGTACGTCCTGCTCAGCGAGAAGAATCTGCTGCGCTCCGAGCGGTTTTTCGCCGAGCACGGGGAGATCAGCACGCTGATCGGACGGCTGTTCCCCGTGATCCGCCACGTCATCTCCATCCCGGCGGGGCTGCATCGCATGCCGCTGCCGAAGTTCATTCTGTACACGGCCGCCGGCGCCGCCGTGTGGTGTGCGATCCTCACCTGGATCGGTTTCTTCCTGGGCCAGCATGAAGGCGCGCTGCGCAGCGAAGAGATCCATCGCTATGTCACGTGGGCGGTGCTCGCGCTGATCCCGCTCAGTCTCATTCTGGTAGCCGTCTACATCGTCCGTCGCCCCCGGAAGCCAGTTTGAGCCTCCGCCGCTGGGTTATTCGAGGGCGCGTTCAAGGAGTAGGGTTCAGGTGGTTTGTCATGCGCGAGGCGGAGCGTCTCAAGCTCGGCGGGTTCGCGCGCAACCTTCCTGATGGATCGGTTGAAGTCGTTTCTCAGGGCCCTGAGGCGGCACTTGAGGCGTTGGAGGGTCAGCTGCGGCGTGGGCCGTCGCACGCGCGCGTGGACGACGTCGAACGTCTTCAAGTTCCACTTGAACTCGATGTGCCGAGGTCATTTGACATCCGATAAATCCTCCCTGGTCGACGAGCTGAGGCGCACGATCCGCGACGTCAACAACTTTCCCAAGCCCGGGATCGTGTTCAAAGACGTCACGCCCGTGCTGCTGGATGTGGAGCTGTTTGGGCAGGCGGTGAAGGCGATGGCAGAGCCGTACCGCGACGCGCGCATCACGCGCGTCGTGTCGATCGAATCACGCGGCTTCTTGTTCGGCGCGCCCATGGCGCTCGAGCTCGGGGCAGGGCTGGTCCCCATCAGAAAGCCGGGGAAGCTGCCTGCCGCGACCCAGCGCGTGGAATACGCCCTGGAGTACGGGACCGACGCCCTCGAAATGCACCACGACGCGGTCCAGCCCGGCGATCGCGTGCTGGTCGTGGACGACGTGCTCGCCACCGGCGGCACGGCGAACGCTGCGGCGCAGCTCGTCGGTGCGACGGGGGCAGCGGTAGCCGGATTCAGTTTTCTCATCGAGCTCGAGTTTTTGAAGGGCCGCCAGCGGCTCCAGGGGAGGCGAGTCGAGGCCTTGCTGCACTACGTCTAACTCGCGTACATTTCGTCGTTTACGCCCCCGGGACCAGCCCCTGTAGCTCAGGTGGATAGAGCAGCGGTTTCCTAAACCGTTGGCCGGGTGTTCGAGTCACCCCAGGGGCACTCCGAGCAGCGTTGGACATTGACTGATAGGACCACACACGAATGGCAACCGCAACACGGACAGGGATCACCGGAAAGCCCGCGAACCCAAGCGCAACGGCCACGACGGCCACCGCGCCCGGCGCTCAGCGGCCCGCTTTCTCCGATCGATTGGTTGGCTGGGTAAAGGCTCACCGGCAGATCGCGTCGTGGCTCGGCGCCATTGCGGTCGTGGGCGCGGTGCTGTTCGTCTGGACGATGTCGACCAAGCGTCGCACCGAGGAGATCGCGAGCCGCGACCTTCAGGGCGCGCGGTTTGCCTTCGAGAACCAGAACCTGCCGCTCGCCGCGAGCGAGCTGGCGAAAGTCGTCGAGAACTACTCGGGGACGAATGCGGCTGCCGAAGCCCGGCTATTGCTGGCCAACGTGCGGTTGCTCGAGAACCAGCCGCAGCAGACCGTCGCGGTCCTCAAGGACTACGCTGATGGGGCTCCGGGGGCGTACCGTGCGCAGGCCTACGGGCTCCTGGGGGCCGCCTACGAGAACATGGGCCGCCCGCGTGAGGCCGGAGAAGCGTACGAGAACGGGTCTGCAGCGGCCCGCCTGGACTTCCTGAAGGCGCAGCTGCTGTCTGATGCCGGGCGGGCTTGGACGACCGCTGGAGACACCA
>DATGVC010000030.1:0-4848 GCA_035300745.1 Gemmatimonadales bacterium
GTCGAGATCGGTCATCGCCTGGAACGCGCCGTTGATGTCGCGGGTGTAGAGGGAGCTCGATAGCCCGTATTTGACGTCGTTGTTCACGCGGATCGCCTCGGGGAGATCCTTCGTCTTCAGGACCGCGAGAACGGGGCCGAAAATCTCTTCCTGTTCGACGCGCATCCCAGGCTTCGCGCCGGTGATCACCGTGGGCTCGTAGAACCAGCCGCACTCGAGGCGCTTGTCGCCCTGCGGAATACGTCCGCCGAGCGCCACGCTCGCGCCTTCTTGCTTCGCGATATCGACGTACTCGGCGACCTTCTGACGCGCTTCCTCGTGGATCAAAGGCCCGACCTCGGTCTTGTCGTCGAGACCCGGACCGAGCCGCAGTTTTCCCGCACGATCGGTCAGCATCTGTACGAACTTGTCGTGGATTTTCTCGTGCAGGATGAGCCGGCTGGTCGCGGTGCAGCGCTGCCCCGTCGTGCCGAACGCACCCCACAGCACACCATCGAGCGCCAGATCCAGATCGGCATCGTCCATCACGATCATCGCGTTCTTGCCGCCCATCTCGAGCGACAGCCGCTTGTGCATCTTGCCGCACGTCGCGCCGATGGCGGACCCGGTCTCGGTCGAGCCGGTGAAGGAGATCACCGGGACATCCGGATGCTCGACGAGCGCGCGACCAACCACCGACCCTTGCCCATGGACGAGCTGCACGACCTCCGGGGGCAAGCCCGCTTCGAGCAACACCTCGACCAGCAGATGCGCCGTGTGCGGGACGTCCTCCGCGGGTTTGAAAATCACGGCGTTTCCGCACAGCAACGCCGGAAACATCTTCCAAGTGGGAATCGCGAGCGGAAAGTTGAACGGCGTGATCAGCCCCGCGATTCCGATCGGCCGGCGATAGCTCATCGCCCACTTGTTGCGCAGCTCCGACGGCACGACGCGGCCGAAGAGGCGGCGCCCTTCGGTCGCGGCATAAAACGCGGTGTCGATGCCTTCCTGCACGTCGCCCCGCGTCTCGGCGACCACTTTCCCCATTTCGCGCGTCATCGCGCGCGCAATGGCATCCTTGCGCTCGACAAGCAGCTGACCGACGCGCTGCAGCACTTGCCCGCGAATCGGCGCCGGCGTCTTGGACCACTGCGCAAAGCCGCGCTTGGCCGATGCGATGGCGCGCTTCAAATCGTCAGGTCCCGAACGCGGGAACCGGCCGATGACATCGTTCCAGTCCGCTGGGTTGCGATTCTCGAAGTACCCGCCCGTCGCGGGTGCCACCCAATCGCCGGCAATGAAATTCTTGAATTCGGGACGAGGAGCCATGGCTTTCACGGTTCGGGACAGAAGAATGGAACAGGAGTCTTGCCGTAGACTCGCGGCAGCAGCTGGCGACCCGCCAGGGCGAGGCCCCAAATGATCAGGATGATCGACAGCGTATGGGCGATGCCCAGCCGCCGCTTCCAGGACGTCAAGGCGCTCCACACGCCGGCGATCGTGACCGTCGTCGCGCCGATAAGATAGAAGACCAGCTTGAGCCCGCAGGCGTGCGTGTACGGCCAGACGAGCATGCCGACGCCCAAAGCGATTCCCAGCCCCACCCGTAGCCAGGTGGTCAACCAGGCTCGCCCGCGCGCCCGGCCGGTGGGCTGTAGTGCGCTCCCTCCCGCAACGCTTCCGACCGAGGGACGCGGTGAGACTGGTACCGTCGGCACGCCGCGGCCGAGCGTCGGCTCGGCGTCGGGCAACTTCGCCAGCAGCTTGTCCACCTCGCGCATCTCGCGATCCCAATCGCGGTCTTTTGGATCTTTGTCTTTCGCCACTACGCCGCGCCTCCTCCCTCACCGCCACGGGCCAGGCCATACCGTTCGATCTTCTTGTAGAGATTACTCCGCGGCATCTGCAATGTGCGCGCGGTCTCCGACACGTTCCAGTCGTGCTGCTGCAGCTTGCCAAGGAGGAACGCGCGCTCTGCCGATTGCTTGAATTCTTCGAACGTGCCGGCGCGTAACCAGGCGGCATTTCCTCCCGCGCTACTCACGGCACCCTTCCCTCTTCCCCCTTCCCCCTTCCCGACAAGCCGCTCGACATCGTTCTGCGTGACCGTGCCGCCGGAAGCCAGAATGAGTAGGCGCTCGACCGCGTTCTTCAACTCTCGGATGTTGCCGGGCCAATCATGCGCCGTGAGCCGCTCGACCGCGGCAGCGTCGACGTCCTTGGTCGGCAGTCCGCCGCGCTGCGTCAACTCGCCGGAGAAATGCGTCACCAGCTGCGCGATGTCGCCTCGGCGCTCGCGCAGCGCGGGCACGTGAATCGGGACCACGTTGAGCCGGTAGAGCAAGTCCTCACGAAACCGGCCCTCCTCGATTTCCGCGCCGAGGTTCTTGTTCGTCGCCGCGATCACGCGCACGTCCACCGGCAGCGCTTTTCCCGATCCGACGCGGGAGATCACGCCCTCCTGCAGCGCGCGCAGCACTTTCGCCTGCGCCGAGAGACTCATATCGCCGATTTCATCGAGAAACAGCGTGCCGCCGTCCGCCAGCTCGAACTTGCCGGCGTGATCGGCGAACGCGCCCGTAAAGCTGCCCTTCATGTGGCCAAACAACTCGCTCTCGATGAGCTCCGTCGGGATTGCCGCGCAATTGACCTCGACGAACGGCCCCGCGGCGCGCGGACTCAGCGCGTGAATCGCCCGGGCCACGAGCTCCTTGCCGGTGCCGTTCTCGCCCGTGATCAAGACGCGGGCCGGCGTGGGGGCGACCTTCTCGATCAGGCCGATCACGTGACGAATCGCCTTGCTCGACCCGACGATCTCGTATTGCGCGCGGACTTCCTGCTTGAGCCGCACGTTTTCGCTGACAAGGACGACATGCTGTAGCGCGTTCCGCAGTGTCAGCAGAATGCGATCCGTATCGAGCGGCTTCTCGAGGAAATCGTAGGCGCCGAGCTGGGTCGCCTCGACGGCAGTCTGGATCGTGCCGTGTCCGGAAATCATGACGACCTGTGCTTGCCGGTCCAGCTCGCGGACGCGCTTCAACGTTTCCAGGCCGTCCATCCCCTCCATCTTCACGTCCAGGAACACGAGGTGCGGCTTGAAGTCGGGATAGGCGCGGATCGCCTCATGCCCTGAGGCGCACGCTTGGACCTCGATCTCTTCGTATTCGAGGACCTGTTTCAGGGCCTCGCGAATGCCCTTTTCATCGTCCACGATCATCACTCGGCGCTTACTCACTGGCTTGCGCGCCGCTTCTTGTAGAGCACGACCGCGGTCGGATGCACCGCGACAGCGGAGACGGCGGGATCCACCTTCAGCGGCACGGCGCCGTTCGCCGAGGCGCCGGCCATTTGCTTCGCGATAGAGTGCACGACTGGGCTGGGGATTTCGATGCCGCGCAGGGTGATCTCGCTGATGTCGTACAATGCGGTCCCGGGCCGGGCGATGGACACCGTGCCTGCCATGCGCAGCGGCTCGTGCTCACCGAACATTCCCGCGAACGGGCCGAGCGTCCCCGGGGGCAGGGCGCGCGTGTCCAGGCGTGCGTGCAGGATCAGCTTTCCTTCCTGGAGTTCGACGCGCAGCGAGTCGTACATCTTGCGCACATTCCAGTCGATTCCGGCGCCGATGAGCGAGGCCATCTCGTTCGGTGTGAGAACCACTGAATCGGGGCCGGCGCTGGTTCGAAGATTCCCGACCTTGGCCTTTCCCGACGCGATGGCCGACGGTGTCGGTGCCCCCACGCCCGTGTCGGCGACCGACGGCAACGCCGTCGAACGCCCGAACCAGCGCGCGAACGTGTGCATGATCGGCTCGCGGAACCACCACGCCAATGCAAGCGCGCCGATCACGACGACGGCGCAGCCGAGTTTGAAGACGCCCTTAAGACAGCCGTTCATGGTATTTGACCTGATACACCGGGCCTTCTCGTTGGAGCGTGCTCTGCATGAGGTCCACCTCGGCAACGGTGACGGTTGCGTCGAAGTCCGTTCCGGCGAGGATCTCCTCGAGACCGGCGAAATCGCGCGGCCGCGCATCGCGTGCGGCGCGTCCCAGCGTGACGTGCGGCCGAAATGCCCGTGCTTCGGTCGGAAAGCCGAGCGGAGCGAACGTCTGCTCGACGCCGTGCTGCAGCAGTTCGAGCCCTGGCTCAGGCGTCACGCCCGCCCACAGCACATGCGGGCGGTGATAGTCCGGGAACACTCCGAATCCGGTGATCTGCAGCGTCAGCGGGCAGGGGGGGCGTGGCTCACCGCGCGTACCCGCGGCACGCTTCAAGGCTGCAGCCAGCTCAGGCTCCCGCGTTTCCTCCACGTCACCCAGGAATTTCAGACTCAGATGAATGTTCTCGGGGCGGACCCATTTGACCGGCAACTTTTCGCGACGCTCGCGCAGGGGCGCGAGCGCGTCCCACAGCTCGTGACGCAGCCGATCGGGAAAATTCAGGGCGACGAACGCTCTAACAGGCTCCCCCGTCGGTAGCCGCGCGGGTCGATCTCGACCTGCGCGAATCCCAATGCCGTGAGGTGCGCCGTGATGGCTGCGCGGCGCGCTTCAACCCACGGAATCCACGACGGCTCGACTTCGAGGCGGGCAAGCCCGCCGAGGTGGCGAAGGCGCAAGTCACCGGTGACCCCCAGTGTGCGCAAATACGCTTCTCCCTCTTCCACCTGTTTCAAGCGCGATGGGGTAATCGAGAGTCCGTATTGCACGCGACTCGAGAGGCAGGGCGCCGCGGGCGCATCCCAGGTCGGCAGGCCAAGCTCGCGCGAAGCGGCGCGGATCCGCCCCTTGGTGAGTCCCGCCTCCGCGAGTGGCGATCGCACACCCGCCTGCACTCCCGCCGCCTTGCCGGGCCGGTGTTCGCGCAG
>DATGVC010000031.1:0-5860 GCA_035300745.1 Gemmatimonadales bacterium
ATCAAGGACTACATCGCGAGCCCTAAGTCGAACGGCTATCAGTCGCTGCATACCACCGTCTTCGGTCCGGGCGGGCAGCTGTACGAGATCCAGATCCGTACGCGCGACATGCATCGCACAGCCGAGTACGGTATCGCCGCCCACTGGCTCTATAAGGAAAACGGCAAGAGTGCCGACGAGCTCGATCACCATCTGTCGTGGTTTCGCCAATTGATCGAGTTGCAGCAGGATGCGCACAGCCCCGAGGAGTTTCTCGAGTTCCTGAAGATCGACCTGTATCAGGACGAGATCTTCGTCTTCACGCCGCGCGGCGACGTGAAGCGGCTGCCGAAAGGCGCGACGCCCATCGACTTCGCGTTCCTGGTGCACACCGAAGTCGGCCAGCACTGCAACGGCGCCCGCGTGAATGGGCGGATCGCCCCGCTGCATCGGCCGTTGCGCAACGGCGACACGATCGAAGTCCTCACCTCGGCGCACGCCAAGCCGTCGCGTGATTGGTTGGCACACGTTCAGACCGGGCGGGCGCGCCAGAAGATCCGCCAGTGGATCAAGCAGGAGGAGCAGGAACGCAGCGTGACGCTGGGGCGGGAAATCCTCGCGCGCGAGGTCCGACGCCGGCGCCTCGATCCGCCCACTCCCGAGCAGCTCGCCCAGGCGGCATCCAAGCTGTCGCTCGTCGAGGCCGCGCAGGTGGAAGCAGCGATCGGGCGCGGCGACGTGCAGCTCGGACAGGTCATGAAGGCACTCTATCCTGACTTGCCCACCGAGGAGAACCAGCCTGCCAAGGCCACGGCGTTCGGGCGCGTTATCGAGCGGCTGCGCCTGGGCCGTGGCATCAAGATTCACGGCGTCGAAGGTCTCATGGTCCGCTATGCGCAATGCTGCCAACCGGTGCCTGGCGATCCCGTCGTGGGTTATGTGACACAAGGACGAGGGATCTCCGTGCATCGCACCGACTGTCCCAACCTCCTCACCCTGTCTGGCGAGGTGGAGCGACGCGTGGAGATCGACTGGCGGGAGGTGGAGGGACAGACGTTCGAGGTGCGGCTCGCCGTGAGCGGCGAGGACCGCCGGGGTCTCTACGCCGACATCTGCGAGGCGATCAGCGGCACGGGCACCAACATCCGCAGTGCCGAGCTCGCATCCAAAGACGGCATCGTGTTCGGGTCGATCCTGGTCGAGGTCGAGAACCACACCCATCTGCACAAGGTCTTGAAGGCGGTCCGCAAGGTGAAGGGTGTGACGGAGATTGCGCGACGGGACTCGAGCGGTCCCGCTGAAGTCGTCGTCGGTTAGTTTTCTCTCCTATGCCTTTTGAGCTCGGAAACGCACCGCCCCCGGCGGGTGATCAACCACGCGCCATTCGCGAGTTGAGCGCCGGACTGCGCCGCGGCGACAAGTATCAGACCCTTCTTGGCGTCACCGGCTCGGGCAAGACGATGACGATGGCGCACGTCGTCGCCGATTTCGGAAAGCCCACGTTGGTGCTGTCGCACAACAAGACGCTGGCGGCGCAGTTGTACGGCGAGCTCAAGACGTTTTTCCCGGGCAACGCTGTCGAATTCTTCATTTCCTATTACGACTACTACCAGCCCGAGGCCTACGTGCCGTCGACCGACACGTACATCGCCAAGGACTCGTCCATCAACGACGACATCGAGCGTCTGCGGCTGCGCGCGACCTCGAGTCTCATGGAGCGCGACGACGTCATCATCGTCGCGAGTGTCTCGGCGATCTACGGCCTCGGCGACCCCGAGCTCTATCGCGAGCTGCTGGTGACTGCCCAGAAGGGCGAGACTCGCGGCCGGGACGCGCTGCTTGCCGATCTCGTCGCCGTCCAGTATCAGCGTAACGACGTCGGCTTCGAGCGCGGGACGTTCCGCGTGCGCGGCGATACCGTCGAAGTCTTCCCGGCCTACGACGAGCAGGCGGTCCGCATCGAGTTCTGGGGCGATGAGATCGAGCGCATCGCGAAAATCGATCCGCTGACCGGCAACGTCATCAAGCAGATGGACCGGTCGGCGATTTACCCGGCGACGCATTTCGTCACGCAGCGAGCCACGATCGAGCGCGCCGTGTCGCGAATCCGTACTGAGCTGGCGGAGCGCCTCGCCGAGCTGCGGGCCCAGAACAAGCTGCTCGAAGCGCAGCGCCTCGAGTCCCGAACGCACTTCGATATCGACATGCTGATGGAGGTGGGGCGGTGCGCCGGCATTGAGAACTACTCGCGGCTGTTCAGTGGCCGCCAGCCGGGCGAGCGACCGGCGTGCCTGCTCGACTACTTCCCGGACGACTATCTCTGCGTCATCGACGAGTCGCACCAGACGCTGCCACAGCTCGGCGCCATGTATGAAGGCGACCGTTCGCGCAAGCAGACGCTGGTGGACTACGGCTTCCGCCTGCCGTCGGCGCTCGACAACCGGCCGCTGCGCTTCGACGAGTTCATGCACCTCGTGCCCCGCATGGTCTTCGTCTCCGCCACCCCGGGCGTGGACGAGCTGCAGCTCTCGGGTGGCGTCATCGTCGAACAGATCATCCGGCCGACGGGTCTCGTGGATCCCGACGTCGAGATCCGGCCGGTGGCGGGGCAGGTGGACGACCTGCTCAGCGAAATCCGCCTGCGCGAAAAGAAGAACGAGCGCGTGCTGGTCACGACGTTGACCAAGCGCATGGCGGAAGATCTGACCGACTATTTGCAGCAGCATGGCGTGCGGGTGCGGTACCTGCATTCGGAAATCGACGCGATCGAGCGTGTCGAGATCATACGGGGTCTCCGCCTCGGCGAGTTCGACGTCCTGGTGGGAATCAACCTGCTGCGCGAAGGGTTGGACTTGCCGGAAGTCTCCCTCGTCGCCGTGCTGGATGCCGACCAGGAGGGCTTCCTGCGATCGGATCGGTCGCTAATCCAGACCGTCGGACGCGCGGCGCGCCATCTCAGCGGCAAAGCCATCCTCTATGCCGATCACAGGACCGGGTCCATGGAACGGGCGCTGAAAGAGATGGACCGGCGCCGCGAAACCCAGCTCGCCTACAATGTCGAGCACGGCATCACGCCGCGGTCCATCGTGAAATCGGTGGGTGATATCCGTTTCGTCACCCGCGTCGCTGATGCGCGGGTTGCCAAGCCGGGCGCCGGTGACATCCGCCGCCCTGCCGACGCAGGCGAGCGCGAGACCCTCATCCGCATGCTCGAGCAGCAGATGCAGGCCGCCGCCGAAGAGCTCGATTTCGAGCTGGCGGCGGTGCTGCGCGATCAGCTCCTGGAGCTCAAGGCCGATGCGCCTCTCCGCGAGCGGGCTCAGTCGGTTCGGTGAGGACCTGGGCCACCAGCTCCGCGCCCCCGGTGTCATCGGGTTGTCGGGAGAGCTGGGGACCGGGAAGACGACCCTCGTCCAGGCGATCTGCCGCGGCCTGGGCGCCCGCGCCCGCGCCACAAGCCCCACGTACGCGCTGGTTCATCATTACGACACCGCTCTCGCTCCGGTCTACCACGTAGACTGCTACCGCCTGCGCCATCCCGACGAAGCTCGGGATCTCGGCTTCGACGACATGCTCCGAGAACGCGCGATCATCTTGATCGAGTGGCCCGAGCGCGCGGGGGCGTGGGCTCCTCCGCTCGATCGGCACTTCCGACTGTCCTACGATTCCGATCCTGGGAGTCGCGTCCTTGAAGAATGAGCCCTGGCTCGCGATTGACACGGCGACCGAGGTCGCGAGCGTCGCCGTGGGATCTGCCGAGGACGTGGCGGCCGTGCGCTCGATACGGGGTTCGCGCCAGCACGCCGCGCAGATCGTGCCGCTCATCCGGGACGTCCTCGCCCGTGCGAAGATGCGACTCGACGAGATCGCCGGAATCATCGTCGGCGATGGACCGGGAAGCTTCACGGGTCTGCGGATCGGCTGGGCCGCGGCGAAAGGCATCGCCCACGACCGCGAGCTGCCCCTGGTCGCGATTGCATCATTGCTGGGTGCGGCGCACGCTGCACATGGAGAAACAGCGGGTCCGGTCGTTGCCTGTTTCGACGCGCTGCGCGGGCAGGTGTTCGGCGCGATGTACGAATTCGCCGCGGGGCGCGTGGAGACACTTGTCTCCCCGGGGCTGTTCACGATAGCCGAGCTCGCGCGCGTCGCGCCCGCGCGACCCGTGCTCGCGCTGGGGGACGGAGCGGATCGCTATCGAGATCAGATCGTGAGCTGGATCGGCCGACCGCCTGTGATCCTGGAAACGCTACCGCCGATCGCCGAGTCGCTGCTCATGCTTTCCTCGTACGAAGGGGCGCGACGACAACTCGACGATGCCGAAATCGCTGAGCCGGTGTATGGCCGGCCGGCCGAAGCTCAGGTGAAATGGGAGGCGCGCTACGGCCGACCGCTGCCAAATTCGCCCCGCTAAGCTCAGCGATGTCCCCGCGGTCCACGCGATTGAGCAGGAGGTCTTCGCCGATCCGTGGTCCCCACAGGATTTTCGCGACTGTGTGACGTCCGATGCGCTCTTTCTGGTCGTCGAGGCGGGAGGGACCAGGGAGATCGCCGGCTACGTCGTCGCGCTCGACGCCGCCGACGAAGGCGAGATCCTCAATCTCGCCGTGGCCCCCGGCGGGCGGCGTCACGGCTTGGGACGTGCGCTCGTGCAAAGCATTCTCGAGGCACTAACCGCGCGCGGTGTTCGGCAGGTCTACCTCGAGGTGCGCGAGTCGAACGCACCGGCTCGCGCGCTCTACGCCGCTCACGGGTTCAAGGAAGTGGGTCGCCGGAAGCAGTATTACCGCCGCCCGGCGGAGGATGCCATCGTCCTGAGACTTGATGCATAACTTCGGTACAAGTGGCGTATCTTTGATTGACAGAACGACTTGCGACTTATATAGTGTTGGGCACCCTTGGAACCACACCTGCGATATCGTGGGAGGTTGTTGTGAGCCGCAGCCTTAACAAAGTCCAACTCATCGGGAATCTGGGTGCGGATCCCGAGGTGCGCAGCACGAATAACGGATCCCGCGTGGCAACCCTCTCCGTGGCCACCAGCCGGCAATGGACGGGGAACGGCGGGGAGAAGCAGGAAAAGACTGAGTGGCACCGCGTAATCTGCTGGAACAACAAGGGTTCCGGCCTGGCCGACATCGCTGAGAAGTACCTGAAGAAGGGCGACAAGGTCTATATCGAGGGGCGGATTGAGTACCGGACGTGGGAAGATCGCGAGAAGCAGACGCGCTACGTCACCGAGATCATCGCGCGTGAGTTGATCATGCTCGGGTCCAGAGGCGGAGCCGCTCCGGTGGGAGCGGGGGCTGTGAAGGGCGCCTCGGAGGCTGGCGGTAAAGCCCCAGAATCGCTCGACGCGTTCCCGGAGGCGCTGGATGAGGAGGACGACGATCTGCCGTTCTGACCGCGCCGTAATACTGGCCCTGGCGGCGTTGCCGCTCTTGTGGCGAGTCCTGCCGGCGCAGGACACAACCCAGGCGGCGCAACAACAGGACACGACACAGGCGGCCGCCGCTTTCCAGGGGCAGGTTCCATCCAGTCATACCGTCTCCCGCGGTGAGACGCTCTGGTCCATCTCGCAGATGTATTTCAACGATCCGCTGCTGTGGCCGGAGATTTACCGTCTCAACACCGCCGTCATCGAAGACCCGCACTGGATCTATCCCGGTGAGGTCCTGAATCTCTCGGAAATGATCACCGTCGCGCAGGGTGGCGATACCGTCGTTACGCGGCGGGACACCACGCAGGCGGCTCAACAACAGGACACGACGCAGGCGGCCGCCGCTTTTCAGGGACAAGTCCCCTCCAGTCACACGGTCTCACGCGGTGAGACGTTGTGGTCCATCTCGCAGATGTACTTCAACGACCCGCTGCTGTGGCC
>DATGVC010000032.1:0-10527 GCA_035300745.1 Gemmatimonadales bacterium
GTCGAGCGTGAGCGCCCGAACGAACGCGCTCTCCGCCTGCACGCGATCACCTGACTTCCACGCCGACAGGCCGAGCATGTAGAAGCCCCACGGATTCGTGGGCCGGCCATCGGCGTAGGTCTTGAAGAGGACTTTGGCGTCATCATAGCGGTGCTCGCGATATGCCGAGTCCGCAATCTCGAAAGTGACGGGGCCGCTGATGACCAGCGCCGGCTTTTCATTGCTGCCGGTCCTGACGTTGCTGACCGGGACGGTCGTTGAAGACTGCGACCCAACCTCACCGGCGCGAGCCTGGTCGGGGTTGCGGTCGCCGCAGGCGGCAAAGGCGTAGGCGGCGATCGCGGTGCAGACGATACCGGCCATCAGAATGACCGGGAATCGCAGCGAACGATTGGACTGATCTAGCTCGAATTGATACGACATGGCTCCTCCGGGAGCACGGGTTCGCCCCACGGAAAAGCAGATGTGGTGCCAGGTGTCAGGTGTCTGGTGTCAGTTGGTACCTAAGGACTTACGAAAGCGCCGTGCGCTGTGTGTGTCCAACCAACCACTACGAGTCCGACTCCTTGGTGTCCCTCTGAACTCCTAAACGGCGCATGATTTTCAGCAGGCTGGCATGGTCGGCGAGTCCGAGCTCCTTGGCCGTCTTGGTGACGTGCCAGTCGTTCCGCTCGAGAGCCTGGATGATGATCTGACGCTCGGCCTCCTGTTTCTGCTCCTCGAATGTCCGTGATGCGAGATGCGGGATGCGGGATACGCCGCGATGATCTCGAATCTCCGGTGGCACGGCGGCCTTCGTCAGCTCATCGCCATCCGTCGCGATCAGCATCCGTTCGACGACGTTGCGCAGCTCGCGAATGTTGTTGCGCCGCCAGTCGTAGGACATCAGGGCCTCGACGGCGTCCGGTGCGACAGCCTTCGTCTTGATGCCGAACCGAGCACAGGTCGCGGCGACCAGGTGCGCCACCAACGCCGGAACGTCGGAGAGCCGATCGCGCAACGGCGGCACGCGCAGCACGTGCACGTTGAGCCGATAGAACAGATCCTCGCGGAAGCGCCCCTCGGCGACTTCCTTCTCGAGATCGCGGTGCGTCGCGGCGACGACGCGGGTGTCGACATCGATCGTCTTGTTCGCGCCGAGCCGGGTGACTTTCCGCTCCTCGAGCACGCGCAGCAACTTTGCCTGCGCGGCCGGCGGCAGATCGCCGATCTCGTCCAGGAACAACGTCCCCCCGCTCGCCGCCTCGAACGCGCCCTTGCGGGTGGCATTGGCGCCCGTGAACGCGCCCCGCTCGTGGCCGAACAGCTCGCTCTCCACAAGCTCGTGGGGTAGTGCAGCGCTGTTGAGCGCGACGAATGGACCTTTGGGATTCGCACCGAGCCGGTGCAGCTCGCGCGCGACTAACTCCTTGCCCGTCCCGCTCTCGCCGACCACGAGCACCGGACTGGGCACGGGCGCGACCCGGACGATTCCTTCCTTGAGCTTCGCTAGCGCGGGACTCGTGCCCACGAGCGGCGATTCGAGCCCGAACTCGTGCCGCAGCAACGTGACCTCGGCAGTCAGCCTGCGCCGCTCGATTGCGTTCTCAACTTCCTGCGCGACACGCTCCATCGGCTCGGCCTTATCGATGAAGCTGTAGGCTCCGAGACGAATCGCCTGCGCACAGCGGTCGTAGTCTCCGGTTCCGGTATAAACGATGATGGGAACGCGCAGTCCCAGCCGCTCGACCGAGCGCAGCACCTCGAACCCGTCCATCCCCGGCATTTCGAGATCGAGGATGACGCAGTCCACGGAATCGCGTGTCAGGCTCTCGAGGGCCGTGCGGCCGCTCTTGGCGATGAGTGTCTCGTATCCGCGCAGGCGCTTGAGGTCGTAGGCGTACTGCTCGGCCATGGCCGGCACGTCATCGACGATGAGGACGAGCGTCATGACAGTATTGGAATCTCCACGATGAACTTGGATCCCTGCCCTGGTTCGGTCTCGACGTTGAGCGAGCCATTGGAATCGAGGATCAGACGCCTCACAATCGAGAGGCCGAGCCCCGTCCCACCTGTCTTGGTCGTATAGAAATCGTCGAAGGCCCGGTCCAGCTCGGCCTTGCTCATGCCGCGCCCGGTATCGCTCACCGCAATGCGCACCATGCCTTTGCCCCGTTCCGTCGCGACTGTCACGGTGCCGTTCTTCCCCTCGAGGCTATCGACGGCGTTGCTCAGCAGATTCTCGATCACGCGCCGTAACACGAGGGCGTCGGCCGAGACGGGCGGCAGTCCCTCGGCGAGCTTGGTGCGCACAGAGCCCGAAGCGCCTATCGTCTCCCGCACGACGGCGTTCACGTCCGTGGCCTTTCGCTCCGACTGCGGAGACAGTTTCGCGTAGTTCGCGGCGAGCGTCTCCAGGTAGCTGATACTCGATTCTACCGTCCCCTGCCGCTCGGCGAACACCTGGGGCAACTCGGCGGGTTTATCGCGCGCCACCTGCGTGAGATGGCGAAACACGTTGCGCAGCGGCGCGAGGCCGTTCTTGATATCGTGATTAACCTGCCGGGCGATGTCCCCGATGGCGATGCGAGCTTCGACCGGCTCGCTGATGCGCGTGGAGAGCCAGCCCGCCAAGAGCAGCGCCGCGAGGGCGGCGATGAGGACGGCAGCCGCAAACCAGAGATTCACGTTGCGCTGCAGGGCGGTGAGGAGCGCGGACGAGCGGGTGACCACGATGCGCGCCTGCTCCACACGTCCGGGCCCGTCTGCAGCATCAACATAGGGAAGCGACGCGACCTCGCCCACGACGAGTTCACCCAAGTCGGCGTTGGTCGTGTCGCGCGGCAGGACGAGCCCGACGCCGAGCTCCGGATCGCGAGCGAGACGAGCGAGGAACTGCGAATCCACCGCGATTCCGCCAATGAGCCGGAGCCGACGAGTCCCGACGCGCAGCGAATCGGTGGTCACAAGGGCCAGGAATGGTCCCTCCGCTGTAGCAGCTCGAACCAGCGCAGGACCTGCGCCGGGCACCGCGGGACCAAGGCGGTCGTACTCGTTGCGGAAGTGACCGGAGGACACGACACGCCCTTCATCGTCCTGGATTTGCAGGAAATCGAGGCCCGCCAGGCGCATCGCGGCACCGGCATAGTCGAGCACGTAGCCTCGATCGGCGCCGCGCACGACCACGTTGCGGAAGTTGTTGTCATCGTCGAGTGAGCGCTTCAGCGCGGCCAGACGGGCTCCAATACGGTCGTTCTCACGCGCGATGTCGGCGCTGATCACGTTGACGAGCGCCGCGACCCGCCGCTCGTATTCCGCGGTGACGCGCTTCGACATCTCGCGGCGGATGCCGAGACCGAACACGAGCAGCGGAACCATCACCACCACCCCGAACGAGATGACGAGGCGGGTGCGGAATTTCATGGAGCGAGGTGAACCGTCCCGTCCTGATCCACGGTCCAGCGAGTCTCGCCGCGACGCACGATGGCAGTCGGACGCGTGTCGATCAGCGCGGTAAGCGTGGCGGCCCAGGAGGGAAGCAGCTGTTTGGCGGACCGGCAGACATCGGCGGTCACGCGCGGCAGGGCGACCACGTAGCCCGACTCCTTGCCGCCGGCGAGCGCATCGCCGAAATCGTCAGCCGAGCGCCCCGTCGCCACCGCATGGGTCAGCGCCGCGAGACGTCCCGCCAGCTCACGCGCGGTGGGATCGGAGCGAGGATACAGGATGCGGCGCTGACCTGTGGACGTGGGCGGTGAGGCGCCTTGCCCTAGTCCGCACGCGCGGAGATCGAGCCACCAGAAGCCGCCCTCGGCGCGCCGCGCTTCCGCGCGCACCGCCTGCTCGAGCCCACCTCCGTCAAAACGGGTGCCGCCAGCCTCGGCGGTGACGTAGACGTAGGTGCGGTCCCAAGGCAGCGCCACGACAGTGAGATTCTGGAGTGTCGCCGCGTAGTCGCGCAAGGCGCGGTCGCGTGTGACGAGCAGATCGACGCCCGCATCGAGCAAGTCCCGCGCATCGCCGCTCGCCGCAAACTTGAACACGATCGTATCGCCGCGCGAGCTGTGTGCGCGGATCTCCTGTGGCGTCGTGGTGGCGCTGGTGGCCCAATACGATCCCGTACCGATAGGCCAGCTCGAGTCGGGAGCGGGCTTCGTGATCGCCAAGCCAGGGTCACCGAGCAGCGTCGGAATGTCGTCCCTCGCTTTCGCAAACGTGACGGTCACTACGCGGGTCTCGAGCGCGCCGAGCGTATAGCCGACACCGCCCTTGCCGAACACGACATCCTGGGCCGTGACCGGCGCGCCGTCCCAGAACTGCGCACCGTCGCGCAGGTGCAACGTCCAGCGACGCCCGCCGTCGTCCTTTGCCCATTTGTCCGCGAGCTCGGGGAGCACATGGCCTTCGCAGTCGATCCGCACCGGCGTCTCGTACAGGTGGCGGAACACGATCCGCTCGGCGTCGTTGCGCGCGAAGGGTGCATGGCGCGGCTCGACCGCCTCACTGAGTCCGATCGTGATCGTGGGGGACCGAGCGGAGACGGAGCCCGTCGAGAGCATGCAGCTCTCGTTGGGCGCCGCGCGCGTCTCGCCCCCTGGTCCACCGGTGCTTGTGCCGATTCGCGGATGCGCACAGGCGGCGAAGAGGGCCAGCGGAATGATCAGTGTTGAACGATGCGCTGGCATGAAAGAACGATACACTACACTATCTCCCCATGGGATTCGCACGCAGTCTCCTCCTGAAGGCATCTCGCAGCCAATGGCTTGCCCGTCAGCTGCGCGAGCGCCGCTTCTTCCAGCGCGCGGTCAAGCGCTTCATGCCCGGTGAAACGCTCGAGGCCGCACTCGATGCGGCGGGCCAATTCGCCAAGGCCGGTCTCGGAACGGTGCTCACGGAACTGGGCGAGCAAGTCACCAATCGTGCCGAAGCAGCCGCGGTCCGCGATCATTACCTCGGAGTATTCGAAAAGATTCAGCGCCGCAAGCTGCCGGCGCACGTTTCAGTGAAGCTGACGCACCTCGGTCTCGAGGCGAGTCGCGAGGGCTGCGTCCAGGATGTGCTGAAGCTCGCCGCGCGCGCCGAGCAGGCGCGCTCGTTCCTGTGGATCGACATGGAGGAGTCACGCTACGTCGAGGCGACACTCGAGGTGTACCGGCGCGCCAAGGCCGAGTGGCCGAATGTCGGCGTGTGCCTGCAGGCGTACCTCCACCGCACCGCCAAGGACCTCGAAGGTCTGTTGACGCTCTCGCCGGGGATCCGTCTCGTCAAAGGCGCGTACAACGAGCCGCCGGACGTGGCATTTCCGAAAAAACGGGATGTCGACGAGAACTACCGGCAGCTCGCCCAGCGCCTGCTCAGCGAGGCGGAGCGCCAGCGCGCCAAGCCCGTGTTCGGCACGCACGACCTGCAGCTCATCGAGGCGATTCGCAAGGCGGGCGTGGCTCAACGCCTCGATCCGTCGGCATACGAGTTTCACATGCTTTACGGCATCCGCGCCGAGGAGCAGCGGAAGCTCGTGTCCATGGGGGCGAAGGTGCGTGTCCTGATCAGCTACGGGAGCGCCTGGTTTGCCTGGTACATGCGACGGCTTGCCGAACGCCCCGCGAACGTCTGGTTCGTGCTGCGAAACGTCGTGTAGATTACCGACATGGCCCCCGCCACTTCAGCCGTCTCCCGCTCAGGACGAGAAACCCGTGACTCGGTCGTGATCCGATTCGCCGGCGACTCGGGCGACGGCATGCAGGTGACCGGCAGTCAGTTCACGCTCGAGACCGCGCTCGCCGGCAGCGACTTCTCCACCTTCCCCGACTTCCCGGCGGAGATTCGCGCCCCGACCGGCACGACGTTCGGCGTGTCGGCGTTCCAGATCCACTTCGGCGGCACCGACGTGATGACGCCGGGCGACGCCGTGGACGTGCTCGTCGCGATGAATCCCGCGGCGCTGACCGTCGAGGTGCACGACGTGAAGGTGGGTGGCACGGTCATCGTGGATACGGCCGCGTTCAACGAGCGCAACCTCGGGAAGGCGGGATATGCGCGCAATCCGCTCGACGATGACTCGCTCGCGCGCTATCAGGTGCTCAAGTTCGACATCACGAAGCTCACCGCCGACGCCGTAAAGCCGCACGGTCTCTCCTCACGTGAAGCACATCTCTGCCGCAACATGTGGGCGTTGGGGCTGCTGCTGTGGATGTACGGCCACGAGCGGACCGCGACGATCGAGTGGCTCAAGCGCAAGTTTGCGAAGAAGCCGGTGATTGCCGAGGCGAACGTCGCGGCCCTCAATGCCGGGCATGCGTTCGGTGAGACGGCGGAGGAGACGGAGCACCTGGTCGGGTACGTCGTCCCGAAGGCCGCCGTGCAGGCGGGACGCTACCGGACCGTCAGCGGAACGGAGGGGTTGGCCTGGGGGCTTGTCGCCGGGCAGCGTGCCGCGGGGATCGAGAAGATGGTTTTCGCGGGCTATCCCATCACGCCGGCATCCGCGTTGCTTCACACGCTCGCCAATCTGCGTGCATACGGCGTCGTCACCTTCCAGGCAGAGGACGAAATCGCGGCGAGTGGCGCAGCGTTGGGCGCGTCCTATGCCGGCGCACTCGGCGTGACGTCGAGCTCGGGGCCGGGGATCGCGCTCAAGACCGAAATGCTGGGGCTGGCGATCGCCACCGAGCTGCCGCTGATCGTCATCGATTCGCAGCGGGCGGGGCCGTCCACCGGAATGCCGACCAAGGCCGAGCAGTCGGATCTGTTTCAGGCGGTCCACGGCCGCAATGCCGACGCGCCGCTCGCGGTACTCGCGCCCGCGTCGACGGCGGATTGCTTCGATATCGCGATCGAAGCGGTACGCCTGGCCACGAAGTACATGACGCCCGTGATCGTGTTGAGCGACGGCTATCTGGCGCATGCGGCCGAGCCGTGGCTCATCCCGCGCGAAGCCGAGCTGCCCCGCTTCCCCGTCACGTATCGGACCGACCCGGAAGGATTCCATCCATTCCTGCGCGATCCCGAAACGCTGGCGCGGCCATGGGTTAAGCCCGGCACGCCGCAGCTCGAGCATCGCATCGGCGGTCTCGAGCGGGATTATGACTCCGGGCACATCTCCTACGATCCTGACAACCACGCGCGCATGACGAAGGCGCGCGCGGACAAGATCGCGGGGATCGCGCGCGACATTCCACTGCAGACCGTCTCGCTGGGCGAGGATCACGGGAAGCTCGCGGTCGTCGGCTGGGGCTCGACGTTCGGCGCGATTCATCGCGCCGTGCAGATCGCGCGCGAGGAAGGCCGTGACGTCGCGCACATTCATCTGCGCTATGTGAGCCCGTTCCCGCGCAATCTCGGGGACTTGCTCAAGCGCTACGAGCGCGTGCTCGTCCCGGAGATGAACAACGGGCAGCTCGTGAAGCTGCTGCGGGCGGAGTATCTGATTCCCGCGGAATCACTCCCCAAGGTGACCGGCAAGCCGTTCCGCGTGACCGAGATCGCGCAGGCGATCAGGAAGGTCTCGTGACCGTCACCACGATCACCGACGCGCAGCTCGCGCCCAAAGACTACGCCTCGGACCAGGAAGTGCGCTGGTGTCCGGGCTGCGGCGACTACGCGATTCTCAAGGCGGTGCAGAAGGCGTGCGCCGAAATGGGGGTGCAGCGCGAGCGCACGGTGTTCGTGAGCGGGATCGGGTGCGCGGCGCGCTTTCCTTACTATATGTCCACGTACGGCTTCCACACCGTGCATGGTCGCGCGCCGGCGATTGCGACCGGCATCAAGCTCGCGAATCCCGATCTCGACGTCTGGGTGATGACGGGCGACGGCGACGGCTTGTCCATCGGCGGCAACCACATGCTGCACGTGCTGCGCCGTAACGTGGACTTGAACATCATCCTGTTCAACAACGAGATCTACGGCCTCACCAAGGGCCAGTACTCGCCGACGTCGCGCCGCGGCACGCGCTCGCCCTCCACGCCGCTGGGCTCGATCGAGAATCCCGTCTCGGCCTGCGCGTTTGCCCTGGGCGCGGGGGCGCGTTTCGTCGCCCGCTCGGTCGACACGCTGCAGGCACACCTCATCGCCACGCTGAAACGGGCCCATGCGCACCGCGGGGCGTCATTCGTCGAGATCCTGCAGAATTGCGTCGTCTTCAACGACGCGGTGTTCGAGCATATCACCGGCAAAGAGGTCGCGGCCGAAGCCCAGGTCCTCGTCGAGCACGGCAAGCCGCTGCTCTTCGGCACGAGCAAGGAGAAGGGCCTGCGGCTCAAACCGGGCACGCTCGAGCTGGAGATTGTCGCAGCCACCGCCGGCGACGTGCTGACCCACGACGAGACAAGCCGCCCACTGGCGCAGCTGCTGGCGGCGCTGGAACCGCCGTTCCCGACCGCGATGGGCGTGCTGTACTGCAGCCCGACGGAATCGTACGAGCGCGACGTCTACGCGCAGAAGGGGGCAGCTCAGGGAAAGGCAGACTTGGACGCACTGCTGAACAGCGAACGCACCTGGGAGGTGGTCCCATGATGAGCGTTGCGAATCGCAGGCGGGGCGCGGAACGGCGGATGAAGGACGTCCCGGTAGACCTCGAGCGCCGCAGCGGCCTCGATCGCCGGCTGATCGTAGAATCGGCGACGGCGCAGATCCACGCCGTCCTCGAGCTGCTCACACAGCTGGCGGATCAAGGGGCGTTGCGCGACGACTCGCGGAGGCTGCTCGACAGCTCGATGCTGCGGCTGCGCTACGCGCTGGAGCAGATGGAGCCGGAGTAGCTGTCGCAAGGCTGCGACACGGCCGGTCCTGACACAGGACCGGCTGTTGTGTTGTCAGCGGTTACATCTCGGGCATGCGGCTTGCGGGCTCCTCGGATTATCCCCTCACACCCGAGGACCCAATGAAGAGGTGGCTCATCGCGGCGGGCGCGTTGCTCGCGCTGGTGGCGTGCGACCGAAGCGCCCCCACCGTAACCGCGGATCTCGTCCCCAGCGTCGCGGCGATTTACATCGTCAATTTCGATGAGACGCTCACGACGCTGGACGCGGTGACGAACGGGATTCTCAACGCCGGCGCCGGCGTCGTGCAGTACAACAACTTCTCGATGGTCGCAGTGCTCGCGACCCCGCTGCAGCTCCTCACGATCTCCGCACTCCCAGGTCTCCAAGGCATCTACGCGAACAAGCAGCTCGACTACTACATGCTGCACGAGAGCGTACCGGCCATTCGCGCGGATGCGGTGCACGTCGCCGGCATTACCGGGAAGGGCATCGGCGTCGCGATCCTCGACAGCGGGATCGATGGGGCGTACAACGCGGACGTCGCGTATCCGCAATACACCGTCCAGAACGCCAAAGTCCTCTACAACCAGAATGATCTGTTCACGTTCGGGAAAGACGCGCCCAAGCCGATTCGTAGAGGCGCGACACTGGTCGTCGAGAACCTGCCCAATTCCGAGACGTCCGTCGGGCACGGCACACACGTCGCCGGAATCGTGGCGGCGCGCGGGACATCGTCGAACGGCTATTACACCGGGGTCGCGCCAGGCGCGAACCTCGTCGGGATCGGCACGGGGGACGTCCTGTTCATCTTCTGGGCGCTTGCGGGCTTCGACTACATCCTCGATCACCAACAGCAGTACAACATCAAGGTCGTCAACAATTCCTGGGGAACGACCGGCGCGTTCGATCCGAATGACCCGATCAATCGAGCGACGAAAAAGGTCGCGAGCCGCGGGATCACGGTCGTCTTCGCGGCGGGGAATAGCGGCCCGGGTCAGAACACGTTGAATCCGTACAGCGTGGCGCCGTGGGTCATTGGTGTGGCCGCGGGCTGCAAGATCGGCGTCGCTGACCCAACGAATTCAGAATCGCACTGCATGCTGGACGATGGCTCGAATCCGCTCGCGCCGACCAATAACGAGCCCCGAGACCACGTGCTTGCCGATTTCTCGTCGCGCGGCATCCCCGGCGATCCGCTGTACCATCCCGATATCACCGCACCGGGCGTGCACATCGTGTCGACGCGCGCATCGACGGGCACCGTACTCAACGCGCTCGACCTGAATCACGACGCGCGGATCTGCAACATCGCGTTGCTGAATCAGCCGTACTACACGTGCGCATCCGGCACGTCGATGGCGACGCCGCACATCGCGGGCGTCGTCGCGCTGATGCAGGAGGCTGCCGGTGGCACACTCACACCGGACCAGGTCCTCAGTGCGCTGACGTCCACCGCTCGACCCTTGCCCGGATATGCGACGTGGGAAGTTGGCGCCGGATTCGTCGACGCGTATGCAGCGGTGATGGCGGTCAAGAAGTAGTAGGGGCCGTTTCCAACTAGGGTGGGTTAACCCCGGGCTGGCAGCCCGGGGTTAACCCACCCGTTTATCTTTCCGACGGCATGACCGACCACCCTGCCCTCCTGCTGGACCTCGACGGCACGCTCATTGACAGTGTGTACCAGCACGCCATCGCCTGGCACAAGGCGCTCGAGCTGAGCGGCATCGAGCTGTCCGTCTGGCGCATCCACCGGCGCATCGGGATGAGCGGCGGGCTGCTGGCGGAGAGT
>DATGVC010000033.1:0-7455 GCA_035300745.1 Gemmatimonadales bacterium
AAGGCGGGTTCGGGACCGATAGTCGCGATCGTCTCCGGCGGAAATATCGACCTCGAGAAGTTCTGCGAGCTCATTGGCGGCTGATGGCAAAGCAGGTTCTTCCCGAAAGCAGGTCCTTCGCTCGCGCTATCGCGCTCGCTCAGGATGACAAGCGCGTCGCTTTAGTGAAAGAGGGGGAAAAAAGAGAAGGAGAAGGCGAAAAGAATTGCCCCACACGGCGAAAGAATGATGATGGAGGCGCCGGTCCGATCGACAATCCTGTTGGATCGTGCGCACCTACTACGTCTACATCGTGGCCAGTCGCTCGCGGGTGCTCTATACCGGGGTAACGAATGACCTGGCGCGGCGCGTGAACAAACACAAACGAGGCCTCGTCTCTGGGTTCACCCGCAAATATCGCATCACCCGGCTCGTCTACTTCGAGGAGTTTGCAGACATCCGGGACGCCATTGCGCGCGAGAAGGAGATCAAGGGCTGGAAGCGGTTGCGGAAGATCAGCCTGATCGAAAGTCGTAACCCCACCTGGGAAGATTTGGCCAAGAACTGGTTTCTTCTTTCCCCAAACCCTCTTGTAAAGCACGCGCGTAGCGTTGTCATCCTGAGCGAGCGCGCACGCGCGAGCGAAGGACCTGCTTCTCGGAATCGCGGCCTCGTCTAAACCCTGTACCTTGGGTGGCATGAGCACACCGGTCCCTGCCGCCAGCGAACCCGGTCTGCGCCGAGTCATCGGCATGCGCGGGCTCGCCGCCGCCATCTTCAATATCACGGTCGGCGCGGCGATCTTCGTGCTCCCCGCGCACATGGCAAGCAGCCTCGGTGCCGCGGCTCCCCTTGCCTACGTCGTGTGCGCCGTGGCGACAGCGCTCGTCGCCCTTTGCATCGCAGAGGCCGGCAGCCGCGTCCCACAGAGCGGCGGCCCATACGCGTACGTCGGGACGGCGCTCGGCCCCTACGCCGGATATCTGTGCGGCGTCCTGCTCTGGCTCGGCATTACGCTCGCGATGGGCGCCGTCTCCACCGTATTCGCCGACGCGGTCGGCGGGTTGCTGCCGGGCCTCGGCGGCCAGCTGCCCCGCGCCGTGCTCCTCATCGCCGTGATTGCCGGCCTTGCCGTCGTCAACATTCGCGGTGCTGCGCTGGGATCGGACGTGAGCGGCATCGCGACGGTCGCGAAAATCGTCCCGCTCATCGCCTTCGTGGCGCTCGGCCTGTCGCACGTCCGGGCGGAGAATCTCGCGTTGGGATCATTTCCCTCGCTCTCGCGCCTGGGAGAATCCGGGCTGCTCCTGATGTTCGCTTTCTTCGGGATGGAATCCGCGCTGCAAGTGAGCGGCGAAGTGCGCGATGCGGCCCGCGCCGTGCCGCGAGCGATCGCCCTCGCAGTGACTGGCGTGGGGGTCCTCTACATCGCCGTCCAGCTCGTCGCCCAGGGCATCCTCGGCAGCGCCCTCGCTGCCCCCGAGACGGCCAAGGCCCCGCTCGCCGCGGCGGCCATGCAGATCGCCGGACCGACCGGCTCCACGCTGATCCTCATCGCGATGATCGTCTCGACCTTCGGCTTCATGACAGCCACGATGCTCTCCACTCCGCGAACGCTCTTCGCGCTCGCGGTGGACGGCTACCTGCCGCACTCGCTCGCGGCGGTGCACCGCGCACACCACACACCGCACGTCGCGATCACGATCCAAGGCGTGATCGTGTGCGCCATCGCCATCACCGGCACGTACGTCAAACTGGCGATCGTGGCGGACGTGGCGGTCCTGCTGGTGTACCTGGCGTGCTGCCTGGGCGTGTGGCGGCTGCGGCGGCTCGACGTGGGCGGGGGGGGCGGGGGGGGCGGGGGGGCGGCCGACAAGCCGTTCGTCATGCCGGCCGGGCGCGTTGTGCCGTGGGTAGCGGCAGGCTTGATCGTGGCCTTGCTGGCGCGGGCCACCGCGCAGGCGTGGCTGCTCACGGGAGGAGTCATGGCCGCGGCTTCGGTCGCGTTCCTGGCGCGGCGAGGCGTCCGGCTGCGCGATCGGGGGCTGGACTAACTCACGAGCCGTCTAGAACCTCCCGCACCTTCGCCGCGAGTCCTTCGGCTGAGAATGGTTTGTGAAGGAACGCGGTGTTAGCCGCGAGCACGCCGCGATGGACAATCGCATCCTCCGTGTAGCCGGACATGAACAGGACCTTGAGGTCGGCTCGGCGTGCGAGCAGCTCATTTGCCAACGTGCGCCCGCTCGCCCCTGGGAGCACCACATCGGCAAGCAGTAGGTGAATGGGGCTGGCGTGGTCGCAGGCGAGCGCCGCAGCCGCGTCCGCCGTGGCTGCTTCGAGTATGGTGTAGCCGTGCTTTTCGAGCACGCGTCGCGTGAGTGCTCGTAATACCCCTTCGTCCTCCACGAGCAGGACGGTCTCCGACCCGTGCTTGGGGCGTGAGGGGCCGCGGGCTGGGTGTCGGTCGACCGGCGCATCCACACGCGGCAAGTACACCTTGAAGGTCGTCCCCTGGCCGAGCTCACTGTAGCACCACACGTAGCCGCCGCTCTGCTTCACAATCCCGTACACCGTCGCCAGGCCGAGACCGGTGCCCTTGCCTGCCTCCTTGGTCGTGAAAAACGGCTCGAACACGTGCGACATGGTCTCGGCCGACATCCCGGTCCCCGTGTCGCTGACTGCAAGCATCACGTAACGGCCAGGCTGTACGGGCACATGGTCACGCACGTACGAGTCATCCAGCTCGGCGTTCCGCGTCTCGATCAGGAGCCTCCCGCCCTCGGGCATTGCGTCGCGCGAATTCACGGCGAGATTGACGACCACCTGCTCCAGCTGGCCCGCGCGGCCCCCAGCGCCTGTTCGAGGTTCGTGACCACGTCGATGTCCTCACCGAGCAGACGCCGCAGCATGTTGTCCATGTCGACAATGAGTTCGTTGAGGTCGAGCACATCTCCAGGACTTGCTTGCGGCTGAAAGCGAGGAGCTGGCGGGTGAGCCCGGCGGCTCGATTGGCCGCTTTGCGGATTTCCTCGAGGTCCGGTCGCAGCGGAGATAGCGTCGGCAGGCCATCGAGCAGCAAGTCCGCGTAGCCCAGAATCGCAGTCAGCAGATTGTTGAAATCATGTGCCACGCCGCCCGCGAGACGCCCCACCGCTTCCATCTTCTGCGCCTGCAGGAACTGCCCCTCGAGTGCGTGGCGCTCCGTGACGTCCCGAGCGTTGATGACGACGCCCTTCACCAGGGGATCGTCCAGGAGATAGCGGCCGATGGCCTCGAGGTGGCGGAACGTCCCGTCTTTATGGCGCAGGCGCAGCTCGAGGAGCCGGCCGCCCTTGCCCGTTGCCACCCCCTCACTGAAGACCCGCAGCGTGACATCGACATCGTCAGGATGCACTAGGGTGAGGATGTCCAGCCCTACAAGGTCCTCGGGCGCGTAGCCGAGCAGCGGCAACACCGAGGGGCTCGCGTAGCGAATCGCGCCCTCGGCGTCGAGCACGGCGATGATGTCCATGGCCTGCTCGATCAACGACCGGAAGTACTCCTCCCGGTCGTCCAGCTGCTGCTTCATGCGTTTGCGGTCGAGCGCGGCGCGGACCGCCGGCCCTAGGCGCGCGAGACGATCCTTCAGGATGTAGTCCGCCGCTCCCGCCTTCATGTACTCCACCGCGGTTTCCTCATCGAGCGAGCCGGTGAGCAGAATGAATGGCGCCGCCAGCGCCATCTGCCGCGCCAGTGCCAGCGCGGCAGCGCCGTTGAAGTGCGGGAGATTGTGGTCGGCAATGATGAGATCGGGACGGAACTCGCGCAGGGCGCGCTCGAACTCCGGTTGCGTCGTGACCCGTTGCGCCGTGAACTGCAGGCCCGCTTTGCGCAGCTCGACCTTCACCAGCTCAGCATCGGCCCACACGTCCTCCAACAGGAGGATGCGCACAGTCACGTCCAATTCCTGTCTCCGTCTTGGCTGACTACCGACGAACAGGGTCAACGGTGCCTCTCGGTCTCAGCCTAGCGGCTAGGGCCGGAGGGCGAAGTCGGGAAAGGACCGGAGATTGGGGAGGAGGACTACCTAGGAATCGGGATGGATGAGCCCCACCTGGATGGCGTAGCGCACCAGCCCCGCCACGCCATGAATGCCGAGCCGCTCCATGAGCTCGGTGCGGTGCGTCTCGACGGTCTTCAGCGCCACCTGGAGGCGGCTGGCGATCTCCTTGTTGGAATGACCCTCGGCAACGAGCTGCAGCACTTCCCGCTGGCGCGGGGTGAGCACCGCCAACGGCCCATCAGAGGGGGGGCGGGAACTCTGCGTATACGCAGCCACGACTCGCTTCGTGAGCGAGGGGCTCAGCCACGTATCGCCGCGCGCGACCGTGCGCAAGGCCAGCTCGAGCTCGCTCCGGTCCGAGTTCTTGAGCAGGTATCCCGCGGCACCGGCCACCAGGGCGCGTCGCACCGACTCGTCGTCGCCATGCATGGAGACGATGATGACGCGCGTCGCGGGGTGGTCTTGCACCGCCTTGGCCGCCACCTCCAGGCCGTTCAGTCCCGGCATCGTGATGTCGATGAGCGCGATGTCGGGCTTCCGCTCGCGGATCAACCGCAGAGCCTCGCGCCCGTCGCCAGTCTCCGCAATGACGTCCACACCGGGCAGCTCGCCGAGGAGCGCGCGCATCCCCGCGCGCACCAGCGCGTGATCGTCCGCGAGCAAGATTCGCAGCGCGTTCATCTGCTGGCGGCCGTTAGCGGCAAGCGCGCGCGGATGCAGGTGCCGCGACCGCGTGCCGAGTCAATCTCGAGTTCGCCTCCGGCGAGTGTTACGCGCTCCTGCATGCTGAGCAGGCCTTGACTCCCCCCCTGCGCGGCGCGCACGCGGGCAGCGGGGACGTCGAAGCCTTGGCCGTCGTCGCAGAGCACCAGGTGCAACATGCCATCTGCCGCCGACAGCGCCACCTCGACGACACGCGCTTGCGCGTGCCGGATGATGTTTGTGAGTGCCTCCTGCGCAATACGGAAGGAGGTGATCTCCACGGCGGCCGGTGGCCGCTGCTCCAGGGGCGCGAGGGCGAGACGGAACGCGAGCCCCGCGCGTTTCGCCTCGCGCTCGACGTACCACTTCAGCGACGCCTCCAGCCCAAACTCGTCGAGCAGCGGCGGGCGGAGGTCCTGCGCAAGATCCCGCATCCGCGCGATCGCGCCGTCGACCAACGCGATGCTTTCGGAGTCGTCGCGCTCGCGCCGCTGGAGATTGAGCTTGAGCGCGGTCAGCACTTGCCCAAAGTCATCGTGCAGCTCGCGAGCCACCGCGCGGCGCTCCGCCTCCTGCGCTTCGATCAGCTTGCGCGACAGCGCCTCGAGCTGTTGCGTGCGCCGCGCCAGCTCCTCCTCGGCGCGTTTGCGCTCGGTGATGTCGGCGTTGGTTCCGTAGGAGCGGAGCGGCCGTCCGGACTGGTCGCGGACGATCGTGGCGCGGCCAAAGATCCAATGCACACTGCCGTCGGGCCGGACGACACGGTATTCGATGTCCCCTGGCCCACTGCCGGCGAGCAGCTGCTCGCGACGGCGCATGACCCACTCGCGGTCGTCGGGATGGATGGCCTCGACGTAGTCCTCGAGCCGTGAGCCTTTGCGCTGGTCGTCGCCGAAGAAGAGCCGCCGATTCGCCTCGGTGTTGAAGATTTGCCCGCTGACGAGGTCCTGCTCCCAGCTTCCCGTCTGCCCGAGCTTCTCCGCATCAACCAGCAGGCTCTCGGTACTGCGAAGCGCCTCCTCGGCACGAACGCGCTCGGTGACATCCTCGTTGACCACGACCGCGCCCGTGATGTCGCCCTTGGCGTTGCGAATGGGCGCAGCGTAATTCTCGATGGTCTTGCGCTGGCCGTCGAAGGTGTCGATGTCGATCAATTCGTCGCGTATGGTCTGCCCCTCGTCCAGCGCGTGCCGGGACGCCCACTCGTCGGGGTCGATCGCTTTCCGCGAGTCGTGCCAGAAGCCCTTGCTCTTGGCCCATCGCTCCGGCCCCGAGACGATCATTCCACCCCAAATTCCGCTGGAGGCAGGATTGCTGAGCAGAATGTCTCCTGCGCGATCGAGCACGATCACACCGGTGGGCAGGGTGTCGAGGACCTGACGGAGGAGCCGCTGCCCGTCCCGGACTTGCTCCTCGCTGCGCACGCGATCGGTGATGTCGAACGCGATGCCGACCACCCCGATCACGTTCCCTGCGGGATCGCGGAATGGCTCGAGCTGGAGTTGCGCAGCCGCGGTCCCGTCGTCGATCTCGAGCCTGCTCGGTTCGCCCGCGAGCGCCCGGCGACACCCCTCCAACACCCGCTCGCGGTCGGGGGATTGCTCGAACAGCTCAGGGATGGTCTTTCCCACCGCCGATGGTCTCCCCGCGAACGCGGCACCCGCGTCCCACACGACGCGCAGCTCGCGATCGGTGGCGCAGGTGCGGGCGGGAATCTGCTCCGTGAAAAACCGCAGCCGCGACTCGGCATCTTTCAGCCGGGTAATGTCGATCATTGCGCCGACCGCGCGGTGGGCCCGTCCTCCGGCGTCGCGCTCGATCGCGCAGCGTGACGCCACCCATGCCCAGGAGCCGTCCTTGCGGCGGAAGCGATACTCGCTGGACCAACCCTCGACATCGCTGCGGATAGCCTGAGCGGCAGCCTGCTCTACCCGCTCGAGGTCGTCAGGATGGACGCGCTCGCGCCACCAGCTCAGGTGGCTTGCCACTTCGTCGCGGTGGTAGCCGAAAATCGACTCCAAATTCCCGTCCCAGCGCACCGCCTCGCTGTCGAGGTCCCGTTCCCAGATCGCCTCGAAGACGACACGGGCGAGCAGCCGCTCGCGCGCTTCGCCCGCGAGTGGTGGAGGCGCGAACGAGGGGGAGGGGTTCGGAGCTGGCATATGGCTGCCTAACGGGGTGCGCCTAGGCTACGGCACGAACTCGAACGTTCACAAACGAAATTATACCACAGATGGCGTAGCGTCGTCAGCGCACCGCGCCTTGAGCACGACCAGGTGCTCGCGTGGCTGCTCACGGGAGGAGTCTGAAGCCGCGGCTCGGCACGTCACACGCCCTTAAGGGCGCTCTTGCCTCACGCGAGCCGGTACGTCGCCTTGACCAGCTCGTACGCAAGCGCCCGCGCCATGCGACGCGCGTCGCTCGCGTCGATCACGTGGCGCGCCACCAAGCCGCCGAGATAATTGGCATCCATGCGCCGCGCCAGATCGTGCCGCGCCGGGATCGAGCAGAACGCGCGCGTGTCGTCGTTGAACCCGGCTGTCTTGTAGATCGACGCCGTTTCGGTCGTGCGCTCGCGAAAGCGCCGCATGCCCTCCATCGAATCGTGGAACCACCACGGGGGGCCGAGGCGCACCGCGGGGTAGTGCCCCGCCAGCGGCGCGAGCTCGCGGCTGTACGTCGATTCGTCCAGCGTGAACAACACGAGCGTGAACCGCGGATCGTTGCCGTAG
>DATGVC010000034.1:0-2845 GCA_035300745.1 Gemmatimonadales bacterium
CACGGTTTTCCCTCGCGCATGACGACATCGGCCGTGAAATCGAACCGACCCTGGAACAGGCTCGATCCCACGCCGTAGGCGTCGACGGGGATGCTCTGCTCCTCAAACTGGCGGATCTTCTCGACCGTGAAGCCGCCGGACACCACGATCTTGACGTGGGGATAGCCCTCGGCATCGAGCGCGCGGCGCACGTTCCTCACCAGCTGCGGATTCACGCCGGTCGGCTTGAACGTCCCCATCTGCGGGATGACCGATTTGTCGACGAGCGTCTCCGAGGTGTCGAGCCGGACGCCGTACAGCCGCTCTCCGAGCTCGCGCGCCACCGCCAGCGACGTAGCCACGCAGTCGTTGTCGAAATCCACTAGCGTGATGAGCCGAATCGCGGGGTCGCTCTGTTCGGCGAACTTGCGTGAGGCGAGCACCGTGTCCCCCTGGTAGGCTGCGATGAGGGCGTGGGGCACGGTACCGATCCCTTCGGAGCCCCACCACGAGGCCTGGGCGTCGGTGGAGACGCCGATGGCGCCGGCGATGTGTGCGGCGTAACCGTCGCCGGTCTGGACCAGCCAGTGGTCGTGGCGCGCCGGGAAGAACATCACCTCTTTGGGCTTTGCCGCTTCGACGACCTGCCTCGTGTTGGTCCCCACCCGGGTGCGCCGGGCGAGGACGCCGAGATAGAGCGTCTCGAGCACCGCAAACGCGTCGTAGGGTCCCTCGATGAGGAGCACGGTTTCCCACGGCTGGATCTCTTCTCCATCGTAGAGCGCGTGGACCACGAGCTCGTCCCAGCGTTCCGCACACAATTTCAAGATCGCGATCGCCTCGTCGATGCCGCCCAAATAGGCGTGGGACTTTCCAAACACCTGCATCGTTACGCGGGGGCGGTGGTGATCTTTGCGCAACAGCTCCCGCGCGCGCACGAAGTATTTGTCGGAGTAGTAGCCCTCCCGCATCTTGTCGACGGGAAGGTGGAAGATCGACGGATCGAGCCGTTTCTTGCGTGGCGCCATCAGCGCCAGCCGGGCCAGGCGAACGTGGCGGCGAGCGTATCGCCGGTCGGCAACGGCAGCTGGCGCGCGACGTTGTTGAGCCGCCCGCAGATGGTCCCGAGTGGCTGGGGCGCGTCAGGCCGCGCGACCCGCAGGCAGATGATATCGGCGTCGAGCGCCAGCGCGCGATCGCGCGCCGAGCGTGCCGGGTCGGGACGCGTGAGACTCACGACCAGCGTCGTAGCCCGTGCCTTGAGCACGAGCCGCACCACGCGCGGCGGCTCCTCCGGGATCAGATCAATCGGCCGCGGCGCGCTGACGGTGTCCCCGCGCACCAGGTTCAGGATCACCCGCGCTCGCCGCGGCCGCACGACAGCCTCCAGCCGGAAATCGCGCGTCGAATCGACCAAATCGAAGGCTTCCTCCGCCCGTGCCTCGCCTCCCGCAAACTCGCGCTCCAGAATCAGCTCGACCCACAGTGCCCGCCGCGCGCCGCCGCCGCCGCCGCCGCCGCCGCCGCGCTTACCCGTGCCGAACGGATAGATGCGCGCTGTATCGCTCCACGCCAACCGGACGAGCCGTCGGTAACTGTCCTCCTCCCACAACGGCAGGCCGCGGCGCGAGCGGCCCACGAGCCGCCGCATGTAGAACTCACCAGTGAGGCTCACGGTATCGCCGACCGTCGGCGCCACCTGAAAGAACGCTTCGACCTCGGCGGTGTCGGTGCGGAGTGTGAGGCGCATGTCGCTGTCGAGCGGTCCACTGACCGCGCCGCTCGCGAGGACGCGCGGCGCGACCGAGGCAGGCTCGATGACCCGAACGCGATACGTGAGCCGGGTGCCCGGCCCCTGGAGAGCGGACAGCGCGAGGATGACGCTAGTGAACGACGATAGCTCCACGCGATTCCTCGAGTGTTGCGCCCCCGCCGGGCCCACCCCACCGGCGGTCTGCAACCCAACCTGCGAGGAGTCCGGTCGCCAGCGCCAGCGCGACCCAGAGAGCCAGCGTGCCGGCGCGGATCGCGGGCCGTGGTACGACGAACGCGTGAGGATTCCCGGCCGAGCGCGCCAGGGCGACACGCACCTCGAGGTGGCTCGCGCGCGCGCCCGCGCAATGCGCGCAGGTCACCAAGTGCTTCGCGAGCGCGGCGCGCTCGACTAGCGACAGCTCGCCGTCCAGCTCGGCATCGATCTGCACGAGCCACTGCTCGTGGGAGGTATCGGCTCCCGTCATGAGATCTCCTCTCGGATGCGGTAGCGCAGCGCGCGGCGCTGCATCCAGCGCACTGCAAACGCATCCATCAGCGACCGCCACACGCGATTCCACATGCCGTATTTGGTGACGCCATGTTTCCGCGGCCGGTGGCCAACCGAGACTTCAGTCACGGTGCCCCCCTGCATCTTGATGAGTGTCGGCAAGAAACGATGCATCCCGGCGAACAAGGGCAAGGCGCGCAGGGCGTCGGTCCGAAACGCTTTGAGCGAGCAACCCGTGTCCCGGATTACTTCCCCGTTGAGCCGATTGCGGACGCCATTGGCGATGCGGCTTTGCAGCCGCTTCCATGGCGTGTCGCGTCGCGTGGCGCGATACCCGGCGACCGCCGTTGCCCCCGTGCGCTGCAAGGTATCGACGATCTTGGGAATGTCGGCAGGATCGTTTTGCAGATCGGCGTCTAGCGTAACGACAATAGGGGAACGCGCCGCGCGAAATCCGGCCGCGAACGCCGCTGTCTGACCCGCGTTGCGCTCGAATGCGATGATGTGCAGCTGGGGATACTGCCGACGCAGCGCCTTGAGCGCGTCCAGTGTGCCGTCGGTCGAGCCGTCGTCCACGACAATCACTTCGTAGCGCAGGCCTGC
>DATGVC010000035.1:0-7212 GCA_035300745.1 Gemmatimonadales bacterium
ACGTTTGCAGGTACTCGAGCATCATACTGATCTGGGATCGGGCTATCGTATCGCCCTGCGCGATCTGGAGCTGCGTGGGGCCGGGAACCTGCTCGGCGGCGAGCAATCGGGACACGTGCAGGCCGTCGGGTTCGACATGTACTTGCGCTGGCTCGAAGAAACGGTGCGGGGGCTAAAAAGCGGGGACGGGGGACGGGGGAAGCGGGAAGAGTTCGCGCCTCCCGACGTCACGCTCGATGCGCCGGCACATTTGCCGGATGAGTACGTCGCCGACGATGACGCGAAGCTCGATTTGTACCGGCGGCTGGCGCGAGCTGAGCATCCAGGTGAGATTGAAGCCGTTCGTGACGAGCTGCGTGACCGTTTCGGACGATTACCGGCGGCCGCTGAGCGGCTCCTGCTCGTCGCGGAGCTGCGCGCGCTGGGTGCCCGGGCCGGTCTGGAGACGGTCTTGATCAAGGGTGACGAAGCGCGGCTCACATTCCGGCGTGACGCATCGCCCCGGTTAGCGGGGCTGCAAGTGGCCCTCGAGGCGGTGCAGTTCGAAGCCGACGTGCGGCGCGCGATGCCGCTCTCCCTCAGGCTCCGCCGGCTCGGCGGAGAGTCGATCGGCCCCGGCCTGGTCCGGGCGCTCACGGCCGTTCTGCGGGACCATCAAGGTTAACGAGAGAAAGAGGAAACGGATGCGACGGGTGAGTCTGGTGTTGCTGGCGCTGACTTCAATAACGCTGTTGGCGTGCGACTCCCTGCGCGACGCGTTCTCGCCGCGCGCGAATGTCGTGGCCCGCGCCAACGACCAGACGTTGACAGTGGAGCGGCTCGCCGGCTGGGCCGGTCAGAGCAAACAGGTGCCGCTCGATCCACTGACCCTCGGCCGCGTGTCGCGCTATTGGGTCGAGTACACGCTGTTCGCTGAGGCATTGGCGTCCGGCAAGGATCTACGTGATTCCGCAATCGTGGCGACGGCGATGTGGCCCGTCGTTTCCCGGCTCAAGTGGCAACGATTCCACGATCGGATAGGCGCGGGCCGCAACCTCACGCCGCAACAGGTGGATTCCGCGTATCAGGTGGGCCAGTACCGCGTGTTCCAGCACATTCTGTTTCGAGTGACACCAGGCCAGGGCGGTGGCGGGACTGACACGACTGCCGTGGCGAAACTCGACGGCCAAAAGCGCCGCCAGGCTGAGCAGCTGCTGCCACAGGCGCGTACGGCGGGCGCCCGCTTTGCGCAGCTCGCCTCGCGGCATTCGGAGGACCCGGCGTCAAAAGTCGCGGGCGGATCGCTGGGGGTGTCGATGCGCGGCCAGTTCGTGCCGGAATTCGACGAGGCGGCCTGGCAGCTCGGGCCCGGCGGCGTTAGTCCGCTGGTGAAGACGCAGTTCGGTTATCACATCATCCGCCGTCCGCTCCTGGCCGAGGTACGCGATTCGTTCCGCGTCGGCGTGCAGGATCGGATCAGCCGGCATGGCGACTCGCTGTACGTCGACAGCCTCCTCATGAAGCGGAAGGTCGAGGTGGTGAGCCGTGCGCCTGCTTACGCGAAGGCTGCCGTGCAGGACATGGACGCCGCACGCTCCAGCAACCGGGTGCTCGTCAGGTATCGCGGCGGATCGCTGAAGGTGCGGGACTTTGCGCACTGGCTGGACGCCCTCGACCCGCAGATCCTGGGCGCGTTGCCGCAGGCAAACGACGACCAGATCAATCAGTTCCTGAAGTCACTCGCGCAGCAGCAGCTGATGCTGGAGCAGGCGGATTCGGCCAGGGTCACGCTGACCGCGGAGGACTGGCAGCGGGTGCGCGACGAGCATGACTCCACGATCGTCATGATCAGCTCGATCCTCAATGTGACTCCGCAAGTGCTGCGCGATTCGGGCGGAAAGGCACCGGGGGATCGCGTCAATTTCGCGTTGGCGCGCGTGAACGACTACTTCGATCGTGTGTTCCACGGGCGGGCGCGCTTCTTCCCACTGCCGGCGTTCCTGGCCGACACGCTGCTCGCGCAAGCGCGGTGGAACGTGGACGCCGCAGGCGTGCGGCGGGCGGTGGAGCGCGGCCAGGAGATTCGCGCCGATTCCACCCGGGCGTCCACAGCGCCGCAGATGACCCCGGCACCGGGCCCCCCGCCGATCGACACGACCAAGAGGCAGACGCCGCGATGAAAGCGCTGCTCGTACTCCTGGCTGCCTTCGCAGTCACGGCCACTGCCTCGGCGCAAACACTCGATCGCATCGTGGCGGTCGTAGGGACGCGATCGATTCTGGCGTCGCAAATCGAAGAGGAAATGGTCCAGCAGCAAGCTCAGGGGCAGACGCTGCCGACGGACTCCGCCGCGCTCGCTACCCTGCGGCACCAAATTCTCGATCGCCTGGTCGAGCTCGAAATCCTGGTGCAGCAGGCAGAGCGCGATACGTCGATCAAGGTGACGGACCAGGAAGTCCTCGATCAGGTGGAGCAGACCTATCAGAATGTCCGCAAGCAATTCAGATCGGAGACGGACTTCCGCGATCAGATTCGCCAGGCGCGTTTCGGATCGGTCGAGGAGTGGCGCCGCTGGCTGGCCGACGAACAGCGGCGGCAGCTGTACGCCCAGCGACTGATCGAGGCGCAGCGCCAGAAAGGGAAACTGCGTCCGATTCCGCCGACCGACGCGCAAATGCGCGAATTCTGGGAGCAAAACAAGGATCAGCAGCCGAAGCGACCCGCGACGGTTTCGTTCCGGCAGATCATCATCAAGCCGGTGCCGGATTCCGCTGCTCGGCTGCGCGCGCTACAGCTGGCCGAGTCGCTCGTCGTGCAGCTGCGGCGTGGCGCCGATTTCGCGGCGGCGGCGAAGCGGTTCTCGGGCGACAGCGCCGCCGCGGCGCAGGGCGGTGAGCTGGGCTGGTTCCGTCGCGGGGTGATGGTGAAGGAGTTCGAGGACGTCGCATTCCGTCTCCGCCCCGGCGAGATCTCGCCCCCGGTCGAGACGTCGTTCGGGTTCCACATCATCAACGTGGAGCGCACGCAGCCCGCCGAGATTCTGGCCCGTCACATCCTGATCACCCCCGAAATCAGTGCGGGGCAGATCGCCATCGCCCGGCGCCAGGCGGATTCCCTGCACGACGCCCTGGCGCGCGGCGGCGTCGGCGCGTCGTTCGATTCACTGGCGAAGATCTACGCCGATCCGCAGGAGCCGAAGCTGGCGGAAGAGGCCCCGTTCACGGACCTCCCACCTGAGTACCAGAAGGTTCTGTCGACCGACTCGACTGCGGGGCTGAAACCGATGATCGAGGTAGGCGCCGGCACCCCACGCCGGAAGTTCGTGGTCCTGGACGTGACCGCGCGCCACAAGGCCGGCGAGCTGTCGTTCGAGGACGTAAAGCTGCGGATCCGCCAGTCGCTCGGTGATCAGCTCGCGATCCGGCATTTCATCGATCAATTGCGGCGCCAGATCTACATCGACATCAGACTCTAGCCTTGGCACCTCCGCGCCCGCGTCTGGCGGTTGCCGTTGGCGATCCGCGAGGGATCGGCCCCGAAGTGGTGCGCAAGGCGCTGCGGCAGCCCCTCGACGCCGACGTTCGCATTGTTGGCGGCTGGGAGGACGGCGGAAAGGTGCCGAGTGACCTCGAGGCCGGTCGAGCCGCCGCCCAAAACATCGAGGCCGCGGCGCGGCTCGCTCTCTCCGGTGAAGCAGACGCGATCGTCACCGGACCCGTCAACAAGTTGGCGCTGCACACCGCAGGCTATCGCTTCCCCGGGGTCACGGAATTCCTCGCACATATCGCCGGCGATATCCCGGTTGCGATGATGCTGACAACCGGGCGGCTGCGTGTCGTACTCGTGACAACGCACCTTTCGCTGCGGGACGCCATCGCAACGGTGACGACCGAGCGCGTGGTGCAGGCGGGGCGCATCGCGATTGACGCGCTGCGGCAATGGTGGGGCGTCACCTCGCCGCGCCTGGCGCTGTGCGCGCTCAACCCGCACGCCGGTGAAGGGGGGTTGTTTGGCGATGAGGACGACCGGTTGCTGCGGCCTGCCGCGACGGCGCTCGACGCCGCTGGCCCGCTGCCGGCTGACACCGTGTTCGTACGAGCGCTGCGCGGTGAGTTCGACGCCGTGCTCGCACCCTATCACGATGTGGGAATGACGGCGGTGAAGGTCTCGGGTTTCGGGACAGGGGTGAACGTGACGCTGGGGTTGCCGTTCATCCGCACATCACCTGATCACGGCACGGCGTTCGACATCGCGGGAAAAGGCATCGCGGATGCCGGATCGATGCGGGCGTCGCTGGAGCTGGCCGTGCAGCTGGTGGTCGCCCGCCGACAGAAGGGAGACTAGCTCGACGGCTCCGGCACGTGCGTGGTCGCCGGCCACACGCGCACTTGCCCGACGCGCCGGCCATCCATTTCCAGTATCTCGAACGTCGCGCCCTGCAGGTTGACGCGGTCGCCCACCTTCGGCAGGCGGCCGAGCCGCCCGAACAGCAGACCGCCAATCGTCGTGTAGTCCGCGTCGTCGAGATTGAGCTTGAGCATCCGATTGACGTCGCTGATCTCCGCACTACCCGCCAGAATCGGGACGCCGCTGCCCCTCTCGCTCGCCGCGGCCCCAGGACCGGGCACCGGCGTCTGGTCATACTCGTCGTAGATCGGCCCGACGATTTCCTCGAGCAGATCTTCCATCGTGACCAGTCCCGCAGTGCCACCGAACTCATCGAGCACGATCGCGAGATGCACCTTCTGGCGTTTCATGTCCGCGAGGACGTCCTCCACCTCACGCGTCCCGGGAACGAAGAAGGCGGGCCGAGCGATGTCTTGCATGGGCGCTTCCGCGCCGGACAGCAAACCGCGTAGGATGTCTTTGGCGTGCACGATGCCGACGACGTCATCGAGCGATTCGCCCGTCACCGGATAGCGCGAGCGGCCCGCGGCCGCGACGCGATCCGCGGCCTCCGCGAGAGACGCCTCGGCGGGCAGCGCGACGATCTGCGTGCGCGGCGTCATCACTTCGCGGGCGTTCTTCTCACTGAATTCGAACACGCCTTCCAGCAGCCGCGCATCGCCGGCCCCCAGGCCGCCCGTCTTGCGGCTCTGCTCGACCAGCATGCGGATCTCTTCGGGAGAGTGAACGCGGTCGAGCTCGGGGTTTCTGCTCGTGATACCGAGCAGGCGCAGTATGAGGCGCGCGCTCCAGTTCAGCAGCAGGTTGAACGGCCGGGTGATCCACGAGAAGACGATGAGCGGCGTGGCGACCCACCGGCTCGTGGCTTCGGGATGCGTGATCGCCCATGTCTTCGGTACCAGCTCGCCGAACACGACGTGCAGGAACGAGATCGAGCCGACAGCTACGACCGAGGCGATGCCCCCGCGGGTCAGAAAGTCGACGCCACGCGGCAGCGCGCTAAACCAGTCGCGAAACAGATGGGCGACCGTATCCTCGGCGACGTAACCGAGCAGGATGGACGTCAGGGTGATGCCGAGCTGCGTTGCCGAGAGCAGGCGGTACAGATCGCCGAGCGCCTTGCGCACCGTGCGCGCCTTGCGGTCGCCGCGCCGGATCATCGCCTCGAGGCGTGTGCGGCGGGAGGCGACCAGCGCGAATTCGGCCGCGACGAAGAAGGCGTTGGCCGCCACCAGCGCGACGATGGCCAGCAGCCGCAGGCCCAGGACGTTCACGGCCTAATAGTATTAGATTTGCGCCGAGGATACATCCGTGCTCCCCGCTGAAGCCCACTGCACTTATCGCGCGCCTATCAACGTCGAGACTCGACGGCGCCTGACGCTCGCCCTCGCGATCACGGCGGTCGTCATGCTGGTCGAGCTGATCGGCGGCTGGCTGGCGGGCTCGCTGGCGCTGCTTGCCGATGCCGCGCACATGCTCGCCGACGTCGCGGCGCTCGGCTTGGCCCTCATCGCCGCGTGGATCGCGCAGCGTCCGGCGACGCCGGAGCGCTCGTTCGGGTTCATGCGACTGGAGATCCTCGCGGCACTCATCAACGGCGCGGTGCTCTTCGCCATCGCGATCGGCATCGGGATCGAGGCGTGGCACCGGCTCAATATTCCGCAGCTGGTGAACGGGCCTCTGCTGCTCGGCGTCGCTGCGGTCGGCTTTGTCGCGAATCTCGCGGCCGTCGTCGTGCTGCACCGCGGGCACGAGCATTCGCTCAACCAGAAGGGCGCGTACCTGCACGTGCTCGGCGATCTGCTCGGTTCCGTGGGCGCGCTCATCGCCGGCGTCATCGTGCTGGCATTCGGCTGGATGGTAGCCGACCCGCTCATCTCCGTGCTGATCGGTACGCTGGTCCTGGTCAGCGCCTGGCGTCTGGTCAGGGAGAGCACGGACGTCCTGCTCGAGGCGACGCCCCGACACATCGCGCTGTCGGATGTGCACGAGCGGATCGCGTCGGTGCCAGGCGTCGAGTCCGTCCACGACCTGCACCTCTGGACCGTGACAAGTGGTGTCGTGGCCATGAGCGGGCATCTCGTCGTGAAGAACCCGACCGACAATCAGCCCGTCCTGGAGGCGGTGCAGGTCCGGATGCGGGCGCTGGGGATTGCCCACGTGACGGTGCAGGTGGAGCGGGAGCCGACCTGTGACTGACGCCCTTGTTTGGTCCCGGCCAGCCATTTATACTGCCGCCCTCAATTCGGGGACGAACAGGATCTAAGCCGGTGAAAATTCGCAACATCGCCATCATCGCCCACGTCGATCACGGCAAGACCACGCTGGTGGATCAGATGCTCCGCCAGGCGGGGGTGTTCCGCGCCAATCAGCAGGTGGCGGAGCGCGTCATGGATTCGAATCCCCTCGAGCGGGAGCGCGGAATTACGATCCTCGCGAAGAACACTTCGGTACGCTGGGGCGACACGAAAATCAATATCGTAGACACACCGGGGCACGCCGATTTCGGCGGCGAAGTCGAACGCATCCTGCGGATGGTGGATGGCTTCCTGCTGCTCGTGGACGCGGCCGAGGGCCCGATGCCGCAGACGCGGTTTGTGGCGGGGAAGGCGCTGGCGCTCGGCCTGAAGCCGATCGTGCTGGTCAACAAGATCGACCGGCCGGACGCCGAGCCGATGCGGGTGCACGACGAGGTGCTGGAGCTGCTGATGGACCTGGAGGCGACGCCGGAGCAGTTCAACTGTCCTTTCCTTTATACGTCGAGTCGCCTGGGCACGGCGACGCTGGAGCTCAACGAGCCGGGAACGACGTTGACGCCGCTGTTCG
>DATGVC010000036.1:0-6495 GCA_035300745.1 Gemmatimonadales bacterium
CCGACGGTGGTCCAGTCGGCGTTGGTGATCTCGCCCTGGCGCCGGCGCGACGGCCCGCACCACGAGCCGTTGTCCTGATAGCCGGCGCAGACGCTGTACGGGAATGCCATGTCGTAGCTGACGATGTACGGCTGCCCGATCGCGAAGGTGTTCAGGAAGTCCCAGTTGCCGCCCTTGTCCCATGTCTGCGCCACACCGCCGTCGTTGCCGACGACGATGTGATTGGCATCGTTCGGATCGATCCACATCGCGTGATGGTCGACGTGAATGCCGACGGTCGCGTTGCCGATCGTCTTGCCGCCGTCATTGGAGTAATTCAGCGGCGTCGAGGACCAGTAGACACGATTGGGGTCCTTCGGGTCGACGCGCACCTGCGAGTAATAGAAGGGCCGTACGTCGTTGCCGTTCATCTTTTCCCAAGTGGCTCCCCCATCACCGGATCTGTACAGTCCAGAAGGCCGAGTCTGTGCGGCCTTGCCGGCTCCTCCCTGTGCGTTCGCGTTCGTGTCGGCCTCGACCATCAAGTAGATGACTTTCGGATCCGAGGCTGCGATCGCAATGCCGATGCGGCCTTTGGTGGTCGTGGGGAGACCGCCGGCTTTGACCTCGGTCCACGTCTTGCCGCCGTCGGTCGTCTTCCAGAGCGCGCTGCCGGGCCCGCCGCTATTAAGGAAGTAAGGTCCGCGCTGGCGCTGCCAGCTGGCGGCGAAGAGCACTTCGGGATTCGACGGATCCATCGCGACATCGATGAAGCCCGCCTGAGGGGATACGAACTTGATGAGCTGCCACGTCTGCCCGCCGTCGGTCGTCTTGTAGAGGCCGCGCTCAGGATTCGCCGACCACGGCTGCCCGAGTGCCGCGACGTAGACGATGTTGGGATTCGTCGGATGCACGACGATGCGGCCGATGGCGCCAGACTTCTCCAGTCCGACGCGCTTCCACGTGAGCCCGCCGTCGGTCGACTTGAAGATGCCGCAGCCCGGCGAAATCGTGTTGCGCGAATCCTCTTCGCCGGTGCCGGCCCACACCTGCGTCGTGTCGGACGGCGCGATCGCCAGTTCACCCATCGATACACAGCGCTCATTATCGAAGACCGGCCGGAACGTCGTGCCCGCGTTGGTCGTCTTCCAGATGCCTCCGGCGGCCGCCGCCACGAAGAAGGTGCGCGACGGGCTCGGAATGCCGGCGACGCTCGACACGCGTCCCGCCATGTTCGCCGGGCCGATGTTGCGCCAGCGGAATCCGGCGAGCAGCGTCGAGTCCAGCGTTATTCCGTTCGCGACACCGGTGTTTACCGTGAGGCCGCTCGGTGGGGGACGCTGGGGGCGGGGGAGCTGTCGCACTCGCGCGGAGTCGGCGGCGGATGGTGCAGGTTGTGGAGGTGGAGCCGGGGGGTTCTGAGCCAGAATTGGTGCGGCGATCACAGTGAGGACGGCAGCAGCCGCCCACAGGCGCGTGAACATGACGGCCCTCAGTCGAAGATTGTGAGTGGTGGAATCGTGTAGCGAAGGGAGTACGAATGGAAGCCTTGCGCCGTTGAATTCCGACAATTAAACTCGGCTTTCCTTTAACCCAACGGCCAATGCGTTATCTGATTGTTCTCGCCGTGTTAGCGGCACAGCCACTTGCAGCCCAGGAAGCCTTCGAAATCTCGGTCTACCCCTACGCCACAGCGCACCGCGGCGAATGGGAGCTGGAAGGGCACCTCAATTACGCCAATCGTGGCACCACGGCGTTCGACGGATCGGTCGCGCCGCGGCAGGGCCAGGTGCGGTTCGCCGGCGAGCTGACCAGGGGTCTGACCGATCATTGGGAAATGTCGGCTTATCTGCTTGCGGCGCAGGTGCCGACCCTGGGTGTGCGCTACGCGGGCTGGCGCCTGCGCTCACGGTTCCGCGCGCCGGAGGAATGGCGGCTGCCGGTGAAGATGGGCCTCAGCATCGAATACGAGGCTACGCGTCCGGCGTTCAGCGAGAGCGTGCGCACCTTCGAGCTGACCGCGACTCTCGAACACCGTATTGCGGGTTTGCAATTGCTTCTCGGTCCCACGTTCGAGCGTGACCTGGCGGGCCCCGAGCACTCATTCGAGTTCGAGCCGAAGGCGCGTGCGGGCCTCGATGTCAGCGGGGCGGTGACGCTGGGTGTCGAGTACTACGGCTCGCTCGGTGAGCTTAAGCGGTGGCACCAGGTCTATCCCACGGCAGACCTGCGGCTCGGCGACGACATCTCTCTGCATCTGGGCGTGGGATTCGGCGGGATGACGGCGGGGGATCGGCTGGTGTTCAAGACGGCGTTTGAGATGCCGCTGGGTCGCTAGGCCTTCGTCAGATAGTTCTCGTCCCACGCCACATCGAATAGCCCGTTGCAGCGCTGGCACCGCATCGCGGTAGGCTGGTCGAGCAGCGGAGCGCGCTCGCGGCAGCTGGGGCAGACGGCGTACTGCTCGCCCCAGCTCGAGGGGAAGCGGGGCGCGCCGTGCGGTGCCGACACGACGGTCCACCGCAACGCCGGCTCGGCGGATAACTGGAGGTTCCCCCGCGGCACTGCGAGAGGTTTCCCCTTCACGTTCAGCGTTGCTTCCATCGACGTGAGCTTGACGATGCGGTACCACGCTCCGCGGCGCAGCGGCAACGGCGCGTCGACCCTGAGGCGGGCCCACTGGAATGCTGGCGTTGGCATCTGAATGAAGAGCGCGCCGCGCGGCTGAAGTAACGCTGGGGGATCGGCTGGTCTTCAACACGCGATTCGAGATGCCGTTAGGCGGCGAGACGACCAAGCGGTGACATTCTGGGACTTCATGCGTCCCAGCGGACGCGTGATGCCCGACACGCCGCGCTCCCTCGTTCGCTCTACATTTCCCCGAGGCACTCTCGTCGTCCCAGGTCGGGACCGCCCGCCCGTCCCTCGCTGCTCGCTCCATCGGTGCCGCGCACCCGGCTCCCGCGCAAGCTCCCGGAGCCCTCTTTCAGAGGGATCGGACCATGGCCTGGAATGTCTTCGGACGCGACACCACTCCCGAGCAGCTCCCCGCCGAGCTTCGCGCGATCCTCGCCGACATGAAGCGCGAGCGCGTGGCTTTCGAAGCCCTGACCACCGCCGCACGAGACTCCGGTCAGAGCCTGTCGCAGCTCATGCAGCCGATCACCGACGCGCAGAAGGTGGTGAGCGAATTGCAGGCGCGCGTCAAGTCTCTGGAGCGGCTCGTCCCGGTCCTGGCGACGCTCGACGAACAGACCGAAAACGTGTCGAAGACGCAGCGGCGCACCGAGACGCAGCTCACGCAGAACTCCGACAGCGCCAAGCAGCTGCGCGCCGAGATCGACGAGCTGCGTGGGGTGCTCGAGCAAGCGCTGGCGCTGAAGAATGAAGTGGCCGGCTTCCTCGAGCTGGGCGGCGGGTTCAAGGCATTGCGGATGGACGCCGACACGCTGAGCGGCGCGGTGCGCGAGCTGACGCAGGGGTTCGACCAGGTGCGCGCGCGCCAGGAAGAGCTGCGCAAGACCAGCGAGGCGGTCGCCGCCCGGTTCAGCGCCTTCGAGGACCGGCAGCAGGACGCGCAGCGCAGCGTCGCCGAGACCGAGTCGCGCGCCGCGACGGTCGGCCAGACGCTCAAGGACCTGACGCAGGCCGCGGCCGAGGCCGCGCAAACCAAGCGCCAGCTCACGACGCTCAAGGCGCTCGCCGACGGCGTGACCCAAAAAGTCACGGCGCTCGAGCAGCAGCGTGACGTGGTCGACCGCGCCACGGCTGAGGTGGCCAAGCTCCACGAGCTGATGCGCGACGTCGATACCAAGATCCGCCGCCACGAAGAAAGCGCGAAGGGACTCGGCGAGCTGGAGTCGAAGGTCGGAGAGCTCAAAGAGCTGCACGCCGAAGTGCTGGAGCGCTCGACCGAGATCACCGCCAATCACAGCGCCGTGAAGCAGTCCGACGACGAGCTGCGCGCCCGCCTCGCGGCGCTGCGCGACGACGTGCAACGCGCCGTGAAGCGGTTTGAGCTGGAGAATCAGGGCCTCGACGCGGTGGGGGTCCGGATCGTCGATATGCGTGGCGCGCTCACAGCAATCGAGGGGCGCTTCAAGTCATTGGAGGAGTCGAGCCGCACCATCACGGACGTCCGCTCCAAGGCCGACGGCCTCACGGCGCAGCTGGAGAGCATCGCCGAGAATGTGGCGCTGCTCGGCAGCCAAGCCGAGCGGGTTCACGCGATGGAGACGAGCACCGCTCGCCTCGGCAGCACGGTCGACGAGATGACGCAGCGGGTGGCGCAGCTCGAAAAGGCCCGCCCGGGCGTGCAGGCAGCGCTGGAAGATGTCGCGATGCTCAGGGGCACACACGAATCGGTCCGGGGCGCCCTGGAGCAGGTGGAGGGTGCCGCCGACGAGATGGCGCGCGTCCTCGAGCAGCAGTCAGGAACCAAGGCGTGGCTCTCTGGCGTGACCGACCAAATCAAGGCGCTCCGTGTCGAGCTGGCCGCAATCGAGGATCTAAAGCCGACGGTCGAGTCCGTCCGGGGAGAAGCCGACCGCCTCTCCCAAGCGATGGGGCAGATCGAAGGCCGCAGTCGCATGGTGGACGACCTGAGCAAGCGGCTGTCCGAGCTCACGACGCTCGGCTCGCAGCTCGACGAGCGCAGCCGCGAGCTGCTGAATCGGATGCAGGGCGCGGACGAACGCTTCGGGGCGCTCGCCGCCCGCGCCGACGAAGCGGCGCGCATCGAGAAGCTCGTGCCGGTGGCGGTCGCGACCGTCGAGCGGGCGGAGCGACGCGTCGGCGAGGTGGACACGGCGGTCACGGGGCTCGAATCGCGCGCCCACAACCTCGAAGGCCTCGCCGAGCGCACGCGTGCGCTGGGTCAGGAGCTCGAGCTCAAACAGACCGCGCTGGACAAAGCGACCGAGCATCTGGACCGGGTGGCCCAGCTGCGCGAGCAAGCGGCGACTGCCGCGCAGCAGCTCGAGGAACGCTCGTCACAGCTGGGCACCGCGGTCACCACGGCCGGAAATCGGCTGATTGAGCTGACCGCGACGTTGGACGAGCTGGACAACCGGGCCGGCGGTCTGCGCTTCGCGCAGAAGCGCATGGCGCAATTCGAGGAGCGGCTCGCCAAGTGGGAAGCGGTCGAGTCGCAATTGACGCGCGCCCTCGAGCAAATGAACCGGCGCCAGGCCACGATCGACGCGATGCAGGCGGACATGCACCGCTTGTACGAGGTCGCCGAGAAGACCACCGATGATGTGCGGTCCATCGCGGGTGCGAGGGAGGAAGTCGGCCAGACGCGCGCGATGCTGGAGACGGTGCTCAGCATGGTGACCCACGTGCACGACGCCGCCAATGGCCTGGATCATCGCAAACGTCAGGTCGAGCAAGCCGAGGAGCGGCTCGCGCGGGCGGAGGCGATGCTGGCGGAGGTCCAGGCGGGGCTCGAGCGCCTGCATGGCCAGAAGGCGCTACTCGATCAGGCCGTCACGCAGGCGAGCGCGCTCGAGTTCCATACCAAGCAGGCGGAGACGGTGATCGCGGCGCTCAGGCAGGAGCGGGAGATCACGGACAAGGTCAGCTCCGCCGTGACGCAGCTGCGCGAGGAGCGGCGGTCGGAGGACCGGCGACCGAAGAGCGCGTAGGTCTCAGCGCCTCCGGAGTCCGGCGGAGAACGTCAGTGTCTCAACGGTTTCGCGCCGGGCAGCGTCGCGCACCTGTGCCTGATCGATTCCGTACGCCAAGGCGAACCAGAATGGCCGGGCCCCCGGGTCGATCGTGAGGCCCACCTCGCCACCGCGCGCGCTGCCCGAGCCCGGTGGCACGTTGACCTCGAGGCCCATCCCGCGCCACAGCATCGCGTGTCCGCGCACCTGCGTGCCGGCGATCGCGACCTCCGCGCGCCCTCCCAACTCCCACGTGACCCATCGCTCCGGACCAAGCGGCGAGTCATAGTGGCGGGCGTGCGGCCCCAGCTGCATGCTCAACCACGGCGTGGCCGCGAACCGCAGCGCCACCGCTCCCTCCACCAGATCGCGCCCTACCGATTGTCGGTCCGACGGCTGCAGCGTGCCTTCGGCATAGCGCACCTGGAGTTCCAGGCGGCGGAACCGCACGGTGCCGCCGAAGCCGAGCGCCGTTCCCGCGTCGCTGCGAGTTCGCACGTTCAGAACGAGACCGGCAGCCGTGCCGGTGATTGTCGTCTGTCCGGCAAGAGGAGGAGCGGCGAGCCCACTGACCCCCCACACAGCGGCGAGCCACATACCGCGAGTGCTCATGGGTTGTTTCCGAGAGGGTCCAGTACAACCGCGCTTCCGGCCCGGATGCGCACCCGCGCGGCCCGCATGCGCTCGGCGTTCTCCCGCGTCACCGCGTCATCCTGCCGTCGCCACGCGTCACGGCGCGTCTGGTTGATCGCCGCGTTTTCGGGCAACGGTCTTCCCGCGCGCTGCGATAGGTAGCCCACGACACCGCTCACGCTGAGTGCGCCGGCCACGGCAAAGCGCGTCCCGGAGG
>DATGVC010000037.1:0-3615 GCA_035300745.1 Gemmatimonadales bacterium
CTCGAGCGGCCTGTCGACCACGACGGGCGAGGACGCCAGCGCGCGGTCCATCAAGTCCCAGATCCAAAAGCTGGTCGACGACGAGCCGCCCAAGAACCCGCTCACCGATCAGCAGATCGTCGAGATGTTCGATCGCAAAGGTGTGAAGATCGCTCGGCGTACCGTGGCCAAGTACCGCGACCAGCTCGGCATCCTGCCCGCGCGCATGCGCAAGCGGCTATGAGCCTCGCGACGAACTCGACGCCACCCGACGTCAGCGTCCTCGTGCCTGCGAAGGACGAAGCGGAGAACCTCGCGGAGTTCGTGCGGCTGACGCGCGAGGCGTTGCTGCCGCTGCCGTACGCCTGCGAGCTCGTGATCATCAACGACGGCAGTCACGACGGCACATCGCGGCTGCTCGAGGAGCTCACCGTCAAGCACCCATTCGTGCGGGTCGTCACGCATCGCACGCAGCGCGGGATCGCCGACGCCTTGAAGTCGGGCGCCGATCTCGCCCGCGGTCGGGTGCTCGTCTACTATCCGGCGGACCTGCAGTACCTGCCGTCCGACATCCCCACGCTCGTCGCGCCGATCCTGGAAGGGCAGGCGGACGTCGTCACGGGCACGAAGCAGGGTCAGTACAACAAGCGCTTCGTGTCCGGCATCTACAACACGCTGAGCCGCTGGCTGTTCGGCGTGCGGGTGAAGGATCTGAATTCGGTGAAGGCGTATCGCCGCGAAATCATGGACCTGGTGCCGATGCGCCCCGACTGGCACCGGTTCATGGTCGTGATCGCAGCGTCGCAGGGGTTCCGCCTTGCCGAGCGGCCCGTCCCGGTGCATCCGCGACGTGCCGGTACCTCAAAGTTCGGGATCAGCCGCATTCCGGTCGGCGTGCTCGACCTGATGTCTGTGTGGTTCCAGCTCCGCTTCGGGCGCAAACCGATGCTGTTCTTCGGCGTGATCGGCGCGACGCTGTTCTCGCTCGGGCTGGTCGTCGGCATCGTGGCGCTGTATCTCCGCTACGGGCCGCCGCATGTTGGTTTTCGCCCGCTCCTCGATCTGATCATGGTGCTGGTGATCTCGGGCGTGGTGCTGTTCGGCTTTGGCTTCGTGGGGGAGATGCTGGCGGGGATGCGGGAGGATCTGAGGGCCCTGCAGCGGGAGTTGGACCGCATGCGTCACGAGCCGCGCTAGACGTCATAACTGCACGGGAGCTCGCCATCGACCCCGTTCGCCATCGCGTCCTCGTCGCGAACGAGGCCCCGTGGGTGGACATCATCCGCTGACGCGGGTAAGCCGCACGCCGTAGCGCCCGAGGAACAGGACCAGCTCTTCCGTAAGGCGAGAACCGTTCTCGCTGCGCGTGCGGCTGCCGAGGTCGAGCCAGTACACCCCGCGTTTCGTGAACTCGGCACGGGACTCGGCCGGCAGCGCGATCTCGCTGAACACGGTGTCGCCCCGCGCTGCGGTGCTCCCCGGAACAGGGTGGGGGTGGGGGTGGCCTCGCAACCACACCAGGCGCCAGGTCCGTAACCCATAGCGATACTGACGCACCGGCGTCTGCTGCTCGACCGTCACACCACTGTGTTGCAAGTACCGATCGAACTCCGCGACAATCGTCGCCACCAACGCGCTGCGTTCCTCGTCGGTCAGGGGGCGCGGGAAGTCAGGCGCTGACCGGATGACCTTGGCCGGAGAACCGACCGCCAGGCTCTTGGGCGGAATGTTTCCGGAGACCAGTGAGTTCGCACCGATCACGCTCCCATCGCCGATCGTGCTGCCCGGCATCACAAACACGCGCCACGGCAGCCACACGCTCGCCCCCAACGTGACGGGCTCATACGTGACGGGGTAGCCGTCCAGGGCGTTCGCCCAGGCACCGTGCGTGAAGATCAGGCAATGCCCGCCGATCCCGGTGTCGTCTCCGATCACGACCGGCTTCGTCGGATTGATGTTCGTGAGCTGCAGGATGATGGTGCGGCTGCCGAGCACGAACTTGGACTCGGGAAGTTGCGGGCCGCCAACGTACACCTGCTCGCGGATCTTCGCGTCTTCGCCGATCTCGATCACGTTGCATGACAAGTAGCTGAACGTCCCCACGCTCGAATGCCGTCCGATCCGGATCGTCTCGCCCTGTACGACGGCGAGGAAACCAATTTCGACGTGATCGCCCAGCTCCACGTTCTTTCCGATCACGACGCCGCCGAAGCTGATGCGCACACGCCGTCCAATGCGATAGCCCAGGAGCAGTCGATAGGCCAGCACCTTCAGCGGGCTGGGGAGCCAGCCGAAGAGAACGATATGCCGCCACGGGATGCGCGTTTTCGGAAGGAGTGTTTCGGGCATCGAGGTGGTAATGTACGTTTCGACGCCCTGTGATCAAACTCCCCGCAGCTGGCCTCTCATCGGCCGAGCAGTTCGCGCTCGATCTGCTCGTCGATCTCTCCCGGCTGGTGCCGGCTGCACCGATGCTTGAGGTCACGCAGTTGGAAGTGAGCAACCAGCAGAACAGCCGCGACCTGCGAGGGTGGGTAGCGGCGGGGTGGGGGATCGAAGTGGCGGATGGCCTGGTGCGCGTGCCGCGTGCCATTCTTCGAGCCGCGGTAGACGTCACCGGAGCCGCTGTCGAGCAGCGCGCGATTGACCGCGACCGCTACCGCCGCGTCCCCTCAGCGTCAAACCCGCTGGTGCGTGAAGGGCTCGAGCGCGACCCGGTGATTCAGCGAGCGGCACTCGCACTCCAGGTCGCTGCGCGGAAAGCGGCAGGTCGGCGGCCGTTCCGCACCGTCGCCGCGTGGCCTGACGGGTGTCGTTGGGCGGCAGCGTTCACGCACGATCTCGACGTGGTGGCATGGTGGCCCGCTTTCACGCTGCTCCGCATCGCCGAGCTGGCGCGCAAAGGCGCGTTCGCGCGCATCGCAACCGTCGCAGCGTCCGCTGTCAGCAGTGCGGGGTTCGATCCCGTGACTCAGGGTGTCGTCGGAGTGCTGAACTCCGAAGCAAACGCGCACATCCGGTCTACCTGGTTCATCCTGTGCGGCACGCCGACGCTGCAGACGATGCGGGCCGGCGATCTGACGTACAGCCCCGAGTCGACCAAGGCGCGGGGAATCATTGCCCAGGTTCGCGCCATCGGCCACGAGATCGGCCTGCACGGCAGTTTCGCCACGCTTGATCACAACGCGGTCTTCGGCGAACAGCGGCAGCGGCTCGAAGCGATCGCCGGCTCGCCGGTGCGGGGGATTCGCCAGCACTACGTGCGCATTCAGCCCGGCGTCACGGAGCGAGCGATGGTGACCGCCGGATTTGTCTATGACTCGACGTACGGCTTCCCGGACCGCAATGGCTTTCGGTTAGGTGTCGCCGACGTCGTGCCGCGGTGGGACGCCGAGGCGAACACGGCGATCGGCATTGACGAGGCACCGTTTGCATGGATGGATCGAGCGCTGAGCAAGTATCGCGGCGTCGAGCATCCGGCTGCCTGGTCCGATAATGCGCTCGAGCTCGCGGCCACCGCTCGCAGCGTCGGCGGTCTGTGGGTCGGCTTGTGGCATCCCAATCTCACGCCAGCGCTCGGTTTCCCCGATGCACTACCGGCCTACGTCGCGACGATTGCGGGGGTGCTCGCGGAGT
>DATGVC010000038.1:0-6186 GCA_035300745.1 Gemmatimonadales bacterium
TAGCTGGCGGGCCAATCCTTGAAGTCGGCTGGCAGATGGTGCTGTTCCAGACGGGTGCCCAGGGCGACCTGATTGTTCTCGAGAATGAAAATGGCGGGGACGCGCTGCACGGCGGCGAAGTTGGTGCCTTCGTGCGCCGCCGCAGTCTTGGTCGATCCATCGCCAACCCAGGTGAGGGCCACACGCGGCTCGTGCTTGATCTTGAAGGTCAGCGCGATGCCCGTGATCACCGGCACCATGTCGCCAACGTGCGAGATCGGTTGCAGCACGCCGTGCGCAAAGGAGCCGACATGGAGATCGCGCCCGCCGCTCGGCGAGTCGGCGGTGGCGAGATAGGCGCGCAGCATGTCGACGATGGGCATCCCCATCTCGCAGCAGGCCGCGGCGTTGCGGATCATCGGCGCCACAATGTCTTTGCCACGCTCGAGCGCATGGACCGGCCCGACTGTGGTCGCTTCTTCGCCGGTCCCCAGCCACGCTTTGGAGATGACGCCGGTGCGGACCCAGCGCTTCAGCTCGATGTCATGCAACCGGGCCCGCAGCAGGCCGCGGTACAGCTCGAGCTTGGCATCGCGCGACAGCGCGCTCACGACCCGGGCGCGTTCGGGATTCGCGTCGATGGTCGAGCGGAACGCGCGCACCAGCGCGGGATCCGGTTTCCAATCGACGTACTCCGGTGGGTCGAACGCGGGGAACCGCTTCACGGCACTCCGGCGACACTCCGTCCGAGGACTTGCCCGTCGCGCTTGAACACTCTGCCGTCCTTCATCACGAACGAGACGCTCTCGAGGATCTGGATGCTGTCGAGCGGATTGCCGTGCACCGCGACGACATCGGCCCGCTTCCCGACCGCGATCGTTCCGACGTCCCGCTCGAGACCGAGCAGCGTGGCGCCGCTCGACGTTCCGGCGACGATCGCCTGCATTGGCGTCATTCCATAGCGAACCATCAGGCCGAATTCGCGCGCATTGGTGCCATGGTGCATGACGCCCGCATCGGTGCCAAGCGCGATCTTCACGCCGCCGTCGAGCGCCATCTTGAAGGAGTTGTGCATCCGCGGCGCGATGGCGAGCGCTTTGGCGGCGATGGGAGGCGGGAGGCGGCCGGCGGTCGCGAGTGACTCGACGGTGAACCCGGCCAGCAGCGTCGGGACGAGCCAGGTGCCGTGCTGCTTCATCAGCGCGACAGCTTCGGCGTCGAGAATCGAGCCGTGCTCGATCGACGTCACGCCGGCCCGCACCGCGGCCTTGATCCCGGCGGTGCCGTGCGCGTGGGCCGCGACGCGGCGGTCGAGCTGCGTCGCGGTCTCGACGACCGCGCGCATCTCTTCTTCGGTGTATTGCTGCACGCCGACGGAGTCCGTCAGGGACAGGACGCCGCCCGTCGCGCAGATCTTGATGACGTCGGCGCCGTATTTGACGGCGTACCGCACGGCGTTGCGGACTTCTTCAACGCCGTCCGCCACGCCGACTTCCATCCCGCCTTCGTGACTCAGCGCTTCAGGCTGCAGCCCGTTCGTCCCGTCGCAGTGACCGCCGCGAATGCCGAACGAGATGCCTGCTGCGACGATCCGCGGCCCCGGTATCCAGCCCGCATTGATCGCGTTGCGCAGCGCGACATCGCCAAAGCTCGCGCTGCCGACGACGCGTACGGTCGTGAAGCCCGCCTCCAGGGTCTGCTGCGCGTGCGCCGCGCCGAGCAGCGCGAGTTGGCTCGGCATCTCGGTCAGACGGCTGTGTTGCCAGTCGCCATCGCCGATCGTGCGGCCCGCGAGATGCACGTGCGCATCGATGAACCCGGGGAGCACGGTCTCGCTCGACAGATCGATCACGGTCGCGCCGGCCGGCACCGCTACGTTCGCGCCGAGTGCGGTGATGCGATCGCCCTGCACCAGAATCACCGCGTTTTTCACCGCCGCCGCCCCGCTGCCGTCGATGAGCGTGCCTGCGCGAATCGCCGTGACTGCTGGTCCCTGCTGCAGCGCCAGCAGCGTCAAGAGCACGATCACGAGAACTTCTCCTTGAGCTTTCCGAGGAAGCCGGCGCCGCCCGACGAGTCGGCCGCGCCCGTGAGCGCAGCGCCAAACTCGAGCGCGGTCGTGAAGCGGTCGTCGGGATTCGTTTGCAGCGCCTTCGTGAGCGCCTGTTCGACCGCATCCGGGACGTCGGATCGCAGTGTCCGGATCGCGATGGGTTGGCTGCGGAGCCGCGCGATCATCATTTCCTGCGCGTTGCGTCCCTGGAAGGGCAGCTTGCCGGTGAACATCTCGAACGCCACGATGCCGAGCGCGTAGATGTCGCTGCGCGCGTCGAGTGGCTTGCCGCGGATCTGTTCGGGACTCATGAACTCGGGCGTGCCGAGGATGATCCCGGTCGCGGTGAGCTTGGCGATCGCCGGGTCGGCGCGCCGCTCCTTGGCGAGACCGAAGTCCATCACCACGGCGCGCTCGGCGCCGCCGCCGTCGTCCGGCACCAGCATGACGTTCTCGGGCTTCAGGTCGCGGTGGATGATCTGCAGCTCGTGCGCATGGTGCAGGCCCGCGCACATCTGTTTCAGCAACGTCACGCCCAGCGCCATGTCCATCGGTCCGCCGCGAACCTCGCGGTCGGAGAGCAGCTCGCCCTTCAGGAAGGGCATCACCAGATAGATCAGGCCGTCCTCTGATTCGCCGAGGCGCAGGATGCGGCACACATTGGGATGATCGAGGCGCATCGCCAGCCCTGCTTCGCGCCGCAACCGCTCGACGGAGCTCCGATCCGACGCCAGGCGCGGCGAGAGCACTTTGATTGCGACGGTGTCGCCGGACGAGATCTCCTTGGCAAGATAGACGTACGACATCCCGCCCTCGCCCAGCTTTTTCATGACTTGATAGCGAGCGTCCAGGATCTGATTGGAGAGGGTGGACGCGCGGTCGAGACCTGCGGCCTTTCCCGGAGGGAGCGGCGTGCGAACGCCGGTGCCGCTGCCCGACGTCGGAGCCGGGGCGGCCGGCGGCCCCGGCTTCCTGGCCTGGACTTCCACGAGCATGCTGCCGTCTTTCGGGCAGAAGCGTGCCCCCGTGTCCGTATACACGGATCCGCACCTGGGGCAGCGCCGCTCGCTCATTGCCGGACCAAGTTGCGCCCCTCGTTCTTGGCGCGATAGAGGGCCTGATCGGCGAGCGACACGAAGCTGTCCGCACTGTTGACGCGATCATCGGGAAACGACGCGAGTCCGATGCTGATCGTCATGTGGAGCGGATCTTCGCCGGGATCGGCGAAGTCGCGCGCCATGACGCGGCGCCGCAGCCGTTCGGCGAAGATTGCCGCACCGTGCGGCGCGGTCTCGGGCATCACGATCACGAATTCCTCGCCGCCGTAGCGCGCGACGATGTCCACCGATCGCGCCTCGCGACGCAGCAGCTCACCGACCTGACGCAACACCGAGTCGCCCGCGATGTGTCCGCGCGTATCGTTGATCGATTTGAAACGGTCGATATCCGCGAGCAGAATCGTCAGCGCCAGGTTGTACCGCCGTGCCCGATCGAGCTCCTGGGTCAGTGCCTCAGCGAGGAAGCGCCGGTTCGTAAGACCGGTAAGCGCATCGGTCGACGCCAGCTTTTCGAGGCGCTGCTTGTCGGAGACGGCGCTCTCGAAGTCGTACGCTTTCTCGATCGCCGACACCGCGGTTTTGATGACGGTCTCCGCGAACTGCGCGTCCGCCCGGCTCAGCGGCGGGTCGTCTCCCGTGGTCCGGAGGAAGAAGACTCCGATCTGCTGGTCCTTCATCCAGAATGGCAGCGCCACGGCGGAGCGGGTCGGCACCTTGATCTGCTCCCGCTCCCAGCGCCGTCGCTCTTCCTCATAGAGCGCGTCCGTTGCGACATCCTCGACCAGGACGAGCCGGCCCGTCGAGACGGCTTTGCGGATCTCGGGATAACGGCTGAGCTCAATTTGCAGATTGCGCAGCATCGGGTTCTCATACGCGGCGACCACGACGCCCTGATGATCGCCGGGCTTCGCGAGCACCATCGAGCACTTGGAGATGTTGAGCGCGCGAGCCACGCGGCGGGCGAGGATGTGGTACATCTCGTCCGGCTTGAGGGAGTCGGTGACCTCGTGGAGGATGTCCACCATCGCCGCTCGACTACGTGCTTCCTCGCGCGCCTGCGCGAGCGCGCGGCCCACGCGGATGTGCGCCTCGACCCGCGCCAACAGCTCGCGCACGCGGAACGGTTTGGAGATGAAGTCGGCGGCGCCGAGGCCCAGGGCGCGCACCGTCGCTTCTTCGGGCGGCATGGACGACACCATGAGGACGGGCAGATCGCGGTAGCGCTCGTCCTGCTTGAGGCGTTCGAGCAGCTGCAGCCCATCCACCTTGGGCATCATGATGTCGAGCAGGAGGATCGCGGGCTTGATCTCTTCGAGCTTGGCGAACAGCCCGTCGCCTCCGGGGCACACCGCTACCTCGTACCCGTTTTCTTTCAGGATCCAGGTCAGCGTCTGCACAAGCGACGCGTCGTCGTCAGCGACCAGAACTCGCGCGGCGGAACCAGGCATCAATCCGTTGCCTCGAGAAGCGAGCGATCCACATTGCCACCGCTGACCACGAGCACCGTGGTTCTGGAGCGTGGCACCGCGCCGGCGAGCAATGCCGCCGTCGTGGCTGCCCCCGACGGCTCGACGGCGAGCCGGCAGGTGCGCCATAGAAACTGCACGGCGGCGCGAATGCTGTCATCATCGACCAGCACCACGCCGCGAAGCCGTCCCCGCTCTCGCGTGAGCTCGGCGAACGGGATGTTGCCGACATTGAGCGTGATCAGGCCATCGGCGATGCTGCCGGTACGCTCGAGGCGAACCACTTTCCCGGCGGCGAGTGAGCGGTGCAGCTTGGGCGCACCCGCCGGCTCAACGCCCCAAACGACGGCCTTGCTGCCTGCCGCGGATAGACCCGCCACAATGCCGGAAATCAGCCCCCCGCCGCCCACCGGGACGACGACCGTCTCGACGTCGGGCAGCTGCTCGACGATTTCGAGCGCGACCGTTGCCTGGCCCGCCACGATGTCCGGATGATCGAACGGCGGCACGATTGCGAGCTGTTCGCGCCGGGCTATTTCCTCTGCCTTGATGCGCCGATCCTCGGAGGTGCGGCCCGCGAAGACGACCTCGCCGCCCCACTTCTTGACGCCGTCGACTTTTACGGCGGGCGTCGTTTCGGGCATGACGACCACCGCGCGCACGCCGAACTGCTTCGCCGCGTACGCGACTGCCTGGCCGTGATTGCCCGACGAAAAGGTGATCACCCCGCGCTTGCGTACGGGGTCGGGAAGTTTGCGGATCGCGTTGTAGGCGCCGCGGATCTTGAACGCGCCGATCGGCTGCTCGTTCTCGAGCTTGAGATTCGCGCCCAACTCCTCGACATACACGAGCTGAGTGCGGCGCGCGATCCCCCGCAGCCCGTCTGCGGCTTCTTGGATGTCCCGGGGAGTGACCACCTTACTTCTTGGACTTCGCCTTGGGCTTGGGCTTGGACTTCGGCGGTGGCGGCGTTTGGTCCTCGTCCTCATCGACCGTTTCGTCCTCGTCTTCCTTCACGACACGCGCCACATCCACGACGAGGTCACCCGGCGTCAGGTTCATGATCTTCACGCCCTGCGTGTTGCGGCCGGAAATGCGGATCCCCTCGACCGGCACGCGGATCATGATCCCCTTCTTGGTGATCATCATCAGCTCGTCGTCGGGGAGTACCTCTTTCAGCGCCACGATGTCGCCGGTCTTGTCGCTGCGCTTCAGCGTGATGATGCCGCGGCCGCCGCGATGCTGGACCCGGTATTCGTCCAGCTCCGACCGCTTGCCCATGCCCTTCTCGGTGACCGTCAGCAGCGTGGACTTGCGGCGTACCACGACCAGGTCGATGACATGGTCTTTCTTGTCGAGCTCGATCCCCTTCACGCCGGTGGCTGTGCGGCCCATGTCGCGCACGTCTTTCTCGTGAAAGCGAATGCTCATGCCGTGCCCCGTCGCCAGCACGATGTCGTTCTTGCCGTCCGTGACCTGGACGTCGATCAGCTCGTCGCCCTTTTCGATGTTGATCGCGCGGATCCCGACCGAGCGCGGATTCCCGAATTCCGAGAGCACAGTCTTCTTGACCAGGCCGTCCTTGGTGGCGAACAGCAGGAACTGATCCTCGGAGAACTCCCGCACCGGC
>DATGVC010000039.1:0-5321 GCA_035300745.1 Gemmatimonadales bacterium
CTGCACGAGCCGAGGCTGCTTCAGGTTCAGCTCGTCGTAGCAGACGTTGAGGAAGAAGCCCTTGCCGTACAGCATCGTGCCCATGGCCCCGTCGAAGACGTGGACACGGCCGTCGGCAAGGAGATCACGGAATGTCGGCAGAGGAAAACCTCGGCTTTTTAGCGGTTTGTTTAACGTGGCCGCAATACGCCGCAAATCGCCACGAAACCTCTGGAAAATAATCGCCAGAGTCGGACGTACTCTTAGATAGCTATGTCACCCTCCGTTGGCAATGTCGCGGCCGACCAGCTCCTGGCAGAGCATGGCGCGGCGCTCCGCAACTTCCTGGGCGCGCGCTGCCGGGACAGGGATTTGACGGCGGAACTGCTGCAAGAAGTGGCGGCGCGGCTCGTGACGGCGACACCGCGTCTCTCGTTGAACGGCAACGCACGCGGCTACCTGTTTCGCATCGCGGCGAACGTCTGGCGCGATCACTTGAGACGTGAGCTTGTCCGACGCCGTGCGGCTGTGGTGCTGGAATCCGGGGAGCCCGCACTGGCCGATGCGGCCGACGCGCGCCTGTTGGAGCGAGAACTGCGAGCCGCTGTCCGCGACGCCGTCTGTGCGCTGCCACCAGCACAGCGTGAGGTCGTGGAGCTCCGCCAGCAGAGCAGCCTCACCTTCCAGGAGATTGCCGACCGGCTCGGCAGGCCCCTCGGCACGGTGCTCACGCAAATGCGCTCCGCGCTCGCTCGAATCAGTACGGCACTGGAGAACTATCGATGAATCATCCGACCGAAGACGAGCTGCTGCTCCTCGCGTATGGCGAGCTCCCTGACCCGCGGGCGGCGGAAATCGACGCGCACGCGGCTGCGTGCCGCGCGTGCCAGGAGAGGCTCGCACAGCTCGAGCGCGGTCGCGTCGCGCTGGACGTTGCGGTGCCGGCGCGACGTCGCAACGCCATCGTCTGGGCCACACTCGGGCTCGCGGCGGCAGCCGTGGTCGCGGGGGTGGTGATCACCAGGTCCGGACCGTCCCGCGACCCGACTGAGCGCTGGACACCAACGACGACGTGGTCGGGGACCGCCGGATATGTCACGGGCGGCAAGGCCATGTTGGACATCGACGCACAACTCACTCGACTCGAACGGGAGCGGTACTATGGCCTGCCGAATTAGTGCTGTGATGGGCGTGTTTGGGCTCCTGGCCGTCTCGGCGAGCGCGGCTCAGGAAATGCCCAACCCACAAGCGATGCAGATGCAGGTGCAGCAGATCATGCAACAGCGGCCGCGCGAAGCAGAGACCGCCGCCCGCGCATTTCTCATGCTGGTCGCTCCAGAGCGCGTGAACGGTCTTGACTCGCTGCGGGAGCAGGCCAATGCGGGGCACGATCAGCCGATCATAGTGGTGGACGGCGTGCCGGTTTCGAGTCCTCCGTCGCAAGACCAATACTGGATGGAGGTCGCACAACTGACAGTCCAATTCGACATGGTTCAAAAGCTGAACCGGCGTGACAGTGTCCGCGCGCAACTCGTCGGTAAGATGTTCGGGCTCGAAGCAAATGCACGAGCCCAACAGCGCGCCTATCGGATAGCATCCGAATCGAAGCGACCGGCGGTCCGCAAGGAGCTCGAGACCCTGATCTCGCAGCATTTCGATATTGAAGACCAGCTGCGTGGCGTGGAGATCGCCGATATCGAGCGACGCCTCGCCGACGTGCGGGCCGAGAGCCAGCGTCGGCACGACAAGCGCGCGGAGTTCATCAAGTTCGCAGTGGACGACATCATCCGGGACGCGATCCGGCCGCGATAGCGTCAGTGTGCCCGGCTGGGTAATTTGCGCCGATGCCAAATGTCGGCGCGTACCACCCGGTCATCGTTCACTTCGCGATTGCGCTTGTCATCCTCGGCGTGCTGTTCCGCTGGATCTCGCTCACCGGCCGCGCGCCCTTCACCGGGCCAGCGGCCGCGACGTGTTTGATCCTCGGCGCCGTCGCCGCGGCGTTGGCCGTGCATTCAGGGATCGACGCGCACGGGCCGGTGGAGCGAATTCCGGGAGCCCGGCAGGCCGTCATGGATCATGAGGACGCGGGCCATTGGGCACGCAACATCTTCCTGGTCGTCGCCCTGATCGAGATCGCGGCTCTGGTCGCCAAGAGGCGCAGCGTCCAGGCGGCGCGCGTCGCGCTGTGGGGTTCGGCGGTGGTGGGCATCTTCGGCTTCGCGGCGATACTGAAGGCCGCGGATCGTGGCGGCGATCTCGTCTACAGCTACGCGGGCGGCGTGGGGACGCGGTCGGGCGACACCGCCGACGTAACCCGCTTGTATCTCGCCGGGCTGTACCAGGCGGCGCAGCAGGCCCGGGCCCGGCATGACAGCGCGCGCGCCGCGGAGTTGTTCGCCGAGCTGGAGCGGCGGTTCCCCGGCGATACGAACGTGCGGCTGCTCGCGATCGAGTCCCTGGTGCGCGATAAGAACGACGGGCGCGCCGCCCTTACGGCGCTGTCGCGAGTCAGCGTGGCACCCGACGATCGCCGGCTGCAGCTGCGCGTGGGTTTCCTGAGGGCCGACGCCTACGTCGCCGCGGGGAAGCCAGACTCAGCGCGGGCCGTGCTGGAGCGGTTGGGCACGGCTTTCCCCGACATGCAAGCGCGAATCCAGCAGCGGATGGCGCAGATTCACTAGCGAATGATCAATGAACAATGATCATTGATCATTGAGTATTGATCATTGATCATTCGTCATGTCTGACGTACTCGCCGCCCGGTCGCAGATGGCGGTGTCGCTCGCGTTTCACATCATCTTTGCCGTCATCGGTATCGCGATGCCCGTGCTCATGGTTCTGGCCGAGCGGCGCTGGCAGCGGACGCGCGATCCGATCTATCTCGATCTCGCCAAGCGCTGGGCGCGTGGCACCGCGATTCTGTTCGCGGTCGGCGCGGTGTCCGGGACGGTCCTCTCTTTCGAGCTCGGACTGCTCTGGCCGCGCTTCATGGAGCTCGCCGGTCCGATCATCGGCATGCCGTTCTCGCTCGAGGGTTTTGCCTTCTTCACGGAGGCGATCTTCCTCGGCGTCTACCTCTACGGGTGGGAGAAGGTGTCTCCCCGCGCCCACCTGCTCGCGGGTGTGCTGGTCGCGCTGAGTGGCGCGGCGTCCGGGATCTTCGTCGTCATCGCCAACGCCTGGATGAACACGCCGACGGGGTTCACGCTCACGAACGGCTCGTTTAGCGCGATCGATCCGATCGCGGCGATGGGCACGCCCGCGGCATTTCCTCAGGCGCTGCATATGACCCTCGCGGCCTATGCGGCGACGGGACTTGGGGTCGCGGGCATTCATGCCTTCTTGCTGCTCAAGAATCGAACGAGCGCGTTCAATCGCGCGGCGTTGACGATCGGTCTGCTGGTGGGAGCGCCGGCTGCCGTGTTGCAGCCCATTGCCGGTGACATCGCGGCACGGTACGTAGCGCGCCGCCAGCCGGTGAAGCTCGCGGCAATGGAGGGGCTGTACGAGACACGCGCCGGAGCGCCGATCACGATCGGTCCGGGCATCAGAATTCCCTACGCGCTGTCGCTGCTCGCTTTTCACGATCCCCGCGCCGTCGTCCAGGGGCTCGATGCCGTGCCGCGGAACGAGTGGCCGAACGTGCCGCTCGTGCATTTGTCATTCGACGTGATGGTGGTGCTGGGCACCTACATTGCGCTGGTCGGTCTGTGGGCCGGTTGGCTGGCGTGGCGCAAGCGCGACTTCGCGACGCGGCGCCGGTTCCTCTGGGCACTCGCGATCGCCGCCCCGTGCGGTTTTCTTGCGCTGGAAGCGGGCTGGATGGTCACGGAGCTAGGCCGCCAGCCGTGGGTCATCTTCGGCGTTCTCAAGACGGCCGACGCCGTGACGCCGATGCCGGGCCTCATCGTGCCGTTCACCGCGATCACGCTGCTGTACTGCGCGCTGGGCGTCATCGTGGTCCGGCTGCTCTCCCGTCAGATCGTGCGGAGCCCCCAAGCCTGATGCCCTCTCTCGCCGATGCGCTTGCTGCCATCATCCTTGCGTCGCTGACCGCCTACGTACTGCTCGGGGGCGCGGACTTTGGAGGCGGTGTCTGGGATCTGCTCGCGTCCGGGCCGCGCAAGTCTTGCCAGCGCGACCTCATCGCGCATGCGATCGGTCCCGTGTGGGAAGCGAATCATGTCTGGCTGATTCTCGCGATGGTGTTGCTGTTCACCTGCTTCCCGCGCGCGTTTGCGAGCATCGCTATCGCGTTGCACGTGCCGTTGACGCTCATGCTCGTCGGCATCGTGCTGCGTGGGTCGGCTTTTGTTTTTCAGAACTACGGCGGTGGGGGCGGAAGGGTCTTCGCGATCGCGAGTCTCGTGACTCCAGTGCTGTTGGGTGTGTCGGTCGGGGCCGTCGCGGCGGGTGCCGTCCCCGCGCGTGTGCGCGATGGTCCCTTTGTCGTGTCGTACATCGATCCGTGGTTCACACCGTTCGCGTTCGCGGTCGGAATCTTTGCGCTTGCCTGCTTCGCATTTCTCGCGGCTGTGTATCTGACGCTCGAGGCGCGAGAACCGGAGTTGCAGGAAGATTTCCGGCAACGCGCCATGATCTCAGGGCCGGCTGTTTTTGCGATGGCCGTGATCGTCCTGGCGTTGTTCCCTCAAGCGCCACCCGTCAATCAACGCGTCGTGGCGCTCACTGCGGCGGCCGCGCTCGGCACATTCTGGAGCCTGTGGCGTCGCCGCTATCAGTTAGCGCGCGCCGCCGCAGCGATACAGGTGACGTTGATCGTGTGGGGTTGGGGAATCGCGCAGTATCCCTATCTCGTGCCGCCCGACCTGACAATTGCGCGCGCGGCCGCGCCGCGCATCACGCTCGAGCTAACGCTGATCGCGGTCCTGGCAGGCGCCGTGGTCCTATTTCCGTCGCTCTACTATTTGATGCGGGTGTTCAAGGGAACGAATGATCATTGATCATTGATCATTGTTCATTGATCATCGATCATTCGAAGAACGCCATTCGCTGGGCCACCCACCATGCAGCGACGCCTCCCGCAATAAACCCGAGCACGCCGCCGAACGGGCCGAACAGTTTGCTGCCGAGGGCGCCGGCAAGCGTGCCGACGATGAAGCTGACGAGCGCCTTGAGGAGTTTCATCCGGGCCTCAGCGACGAGAGAAGGATTTGCCGCAGGATGCTCAGTGCGAACATCGCGACGAGCGGGCTCAGATCGAAAGCGCCTAACGGCGGCACGACCCGGCGGATCGGCTCGACGAACCAATCGGTGAGGATGTAGGCGGGCCGCACCCACCGTGAATAGCGGAACATGCCGAACCACGCGGCGATCAC
>DATGVC010000040.1:0-2119 GCA_035300745.1 Gemmatimonadales bacterium
TCGCTCGATAGGTCTGATGCGATCGAGTCGCTCGAGGCCGAGATGATCAAGCTGCGACAGGAGTTGATCGAGACGCAGGAGCGCCTGGACTTTGCCGAGCGGATGCTGGCGCAGCGACCGGACCCGCGCCGAGTAGGCCCACAACCGTGAAGACTCCGAAAATTGGCGCATTCCTCGGTTTGATCGCCGGTAGCGGCGTGCTGTTGCGGTTCGACAAATGGAGCGCTCTCTACCAGCTGATCCCCATGTACGACGGCGCGGAATCAATCTGACGATCAGGGGGCGATTGGTGGTCGTGTGTGCCGTCGCGATGGCGGCGTGCGCGCAAGTGCGCCGGGCGACAGTCTCACCCGGCGCCGCCGTCGAGCAGAGGGAGCAGGGCAGCCGGCCGCCTGCCACTCTTGTCGCGAGCTTCGACGGTTTAGGCGTCGGTCTCCAGGGCCCGCACGGCCGCTGGGAGGCACGCAACCCCTCCGACAACTCGCTTGCTGTGGGACGCGATTACGTGTTCCAGATCGTCAACACCCGCATGGCGATCTTCCGGAAGAACGGCGAGATCGTCTACGGCCCGGTCCCAACGAACATCCTATTCAAGGGCTTCGGCGGCGCGTGCGAAGCGCACAACAACGGCGACGCCGTGGTCCGCTACGATCAACTGGCCGATCGCTGGCTCATCGTGATGCCAATATTTGCGCGCAGTCACGAGCGCCCGGACCAACCGGCTCTGTGGAAGGCCTCGGACCGCGCCTATGTCAGTCCGCCTGGTGTACCGGACCAACCTGGACCTGCGGTGCCGCTGTTCGTGCCGCCCACTGTGCCGCCGTCGCCCCCTCTGCCGCCCGACACGACACCACGAGTACGCCCACCTCGTCCACCCGAAGAGAAGGGCCCGTTCTCGATGTGCTATGCGATAAGCACGAGCCCAGATCCGCTGGGCTCCTACTATCGCTACGAATTCCTGCGGCCGCTCTTCCCGGATTATCCGCGTCCCGCGCTGTGGCCCGACGGATACTACGTGCCGACGAGCACCGGCGACGACGTCATTCAGAAGCACACCTGCGCAGTCGATCGGCGTCACATGCTGCTCGGCGAGCCAGCGACCGAGCAGTGCATGATCGTGGATGGGGTGAACTTTCTGAACAACGCGGATCTCGACGGCCGAACGCTGCCGCCCGCGGGCGCACCCAACCTAGTCCTGGCCGCTGGGGGCACACAGCTGCATGGCATTTTCGATGACGACGGCATCTCCGCGTGGCGCTTCTTCGTGGATTGGACCGATCCCACGAAGACGCGGCTCAGCGGTCCCGAGAAAATTGCGGTCGCTCCGTACCATTACCTGTGCGATGGCCAGCTCACCACGTGCGTGCGCCAACCGGGGACCGATCAGCATCTCGACGCGCAAGGCGACAAGCTCATGGCGCGGGTGGTGTATCGGAACGTCAACGGGCGCGAGTCGATCGTCGCCGTGCATTCGGTGCGTACCACGGCGGGCGGCGGCGGCGTGCGGTGGTACGAATTCACGCTTGCGGCCGCCCCGGACCACGCTGTCCGGCTGCGGCAGCAGGGCACCTACGCGCCGGATAGCTTGTATCGCTGGATGGCGAGCCCGGCAATCGATGGGCAGGGCAACATCGGGATCGGCTATTCGTTCGGTGGCACGCCCAACTTTGCCGGGCAGCGGTTTGCCGCTCGCTTGTCCGGTGATCCCCTCGGCGTGCTCACGCTGCACGAGGCCGTACTCGCGGCAGGCGAAGCCGCGCAGACGAACACGGTACGGTGGGAGGACTACAGTCAGACCGCGATCGATCCGAGCGACGACTGCACCATCTGGTACGTGGGCGACTATCTCAGGAAGGATGCGCTCACCTACTCCACGCGGATCGGCGCATTCCGACTATGCCAATGAATCGAGCTGACTCTTCGTTGGCGGCGTGTCGCTGATCATCCTCGGTCCACGAGCCGACAAGCGCTGAAAGGGACTCCATGACATCACCACTGCTGGGTGAATTCCTCGGCACGATGATCCTCATCCTGTTGGGCAATGGCGCCGTCGCCGCGGTGCTCTTGAAGCGCTCCAAAGCCGAGGGCAGTGGCTGGATGGTGATCACGGCCGGATGGG